>QHZC01000695.1 GCA_003224515.1 Acidobacteriota bacterium | reverse complement strand
CAACACTTTCGACGAAATGATGTAATAGACGAAAGTTCTTCCCGTGCTCACCTGCATCTTTCCGCGCCCGTTGGGATCCGGCGCACTGAAGGTTCCCGTGAATGACGCGGTTGTGAAAGTTCCACCGTTATTGATGTCCAGGGTGCCGCTTGTCAAAGCGCCGACACCATCCGCGGCAAAAGTGCCGGCCATGGACATATAGTTCAGCGTGCCTGAATTATCGACTCCGTCCATCGCGAAGGAATAGTTGCCCGAAATCTGCGCGGCGGTAAAGCTCGCACCTACAGGCTGCAGCAAGTCCATCGTCCCACTCGCGGGAGTTCCATCAATTTCAATGATAAGGGCATGCGTAGCCGAGGTGAGCACAAAGCTGAACTTGAGAGTTTCGAAGAGCGCGGTATGAATCAACATCGTGCCGTGGCCGCTGGGATCGATCAAGTATGTTCCGTCCGTAACGGGATCCAACAAATCGGTGGACCCTGGACCGGTAAGTTCTTCTACACCACCCGTGATCTTCCCGTTTCCGTCGGCAATCACGCTGGCGGCGCTCACACTGGTGCCCAGTTGGCCTGTAGCCGAAGTAATGAGCAAGGCATAATGGCCATTCAAGCTGGCATTCGATGCTGTTCCAGTAATCTTCACGGAAGCGCTGACATTCTTGGTGCCGTCCGTTAGGGAGGTTGCAATGATGCTCGCTGAGCCGCCTGTAGGCGCCACTGCGGGCGCTGTATAAGTCGTGCTAGCGCCGCTTGCAGTGGAAACTGGATTGAAGGAACCACAAGTAGAACTCGGGGTGCAACTCCAGCTCACGCCCGCGCCGGCTGCGTCACCTGAGACCGTGGCGGCCACACTTGCTGTCCCTCCGGCCGGTAGTGAAGAGGGAGGCGCGGTCGTCATGGTGACGATGATAGCTGGTGGACCGGTCTGCGACGACCCTCCGCCGCAGCCAGAAAGGCCGACAGTGGCAACCCAGAGGAGGAGGGGGGCATTCCTCTTCATAAACCCTCCGCTGCGAATTTCTAGACTGAATAGAGATTAAGCCAAGTACTCGAACCAATCTAGCGAATCGGGATGCCGGGGTGAAGCCTCAACCAGGTTGTAGATTTCCAGAATGGCAACAGTCCCCGACTCATTTCCCGTCCCTGCTTTTGCAGTGATGCAGTCGCCTTACAACTTAAAGAAAAAGTATTATACATTAATCTCACTGCGGTATCCGACGGTCTGCCTGAATTACAAGTTCGAACAGCAGGCAGAGCCTAGGATAGTTTTGGCGGTAGATGAGTTGGCCGCGGTATTTCTCCGGACCGCGTTTCGCCATTGAATTTGCTATAAGGTCTCTTTCTGCATGACGACAAGAGACGACATCGCACTTTCCACCGGGCATTTCGCACCTTGTCTCTTGTCAGTCCTCCCGCTTTCGTGGATTCTCGGTTGGTCCTCGGTGCTCTCGACGCAGTCATGCCAGTCCTAAAGAGAGCCCGGAGGGCTGCCGCCTCTTTTATTGTTCGTTCTGAGTGACGGCGGGGAAATTTTCGGTTGAAAGGCACGCTATATTGAAGCAAAAGCCGAGCATTCAATTGTATCATCTGCGAAAGGGCGGGGTAGCTCGCCACCGCGAGGGGTAGCGGAAGATCGGTTGGTAGCAAAAACAGGAGGACTCATGCAGCGTAGGCAGGGGGTAGGTGTGTCGGCTTCGATTCGGACAGAGTGGCGGCTTCCATTGGCCTTTTTTCGGATGCTAACAACTGCAGTGATGCTTTGTTTGCTGGTACTAGGTTGGGTGGCGATCGCCTGGGCGCAGGTCAATACCGCAACTTTGTCGGGAACTGTATCCGACCCTCAAGGCTTACCGGTCAAGGGCGCAAAGGTCACCATGACCAACGCAGGCACCGGCGCCCAGCGGACCTCCGTCACCGATGATGGCGGGCGCTACAACCTTGTGGGGCTTCCGCCCGGCCAGTACAAAATGGCCGTCGATGGCGGCGCAAACTTTGCAGTCTATGAGAATGCTTCCGTTGTTCTCACCGTCGGCGAAACCGCGACGTTTGATCCGCGTTTGGACCTCAAAGGCGTGCAGCAGTCGGTGACGGTGACGACGGAAACCGCTCCGATCGAAACTAGCAAGACGGAAGTCTCGCAAACCGTCGAGCAGGGCCGCATTAACAACCTCCCCAGCAACGGGAGGAACTATCTCATCTTTACGCTCACCAACTCGCAGACCACCCGCGACGTCTCTCCCACCATCGGCCCGGCCCCCAATAGCGGATTCAATGTTGGCGGAGCGCGCGCTCGTGGAAACATGGTCAGCGTAGGCGGCGCCGATGCCGGAGACAACTCCGTCAACGGTATCCGCTCCACCATCTCTCAAGAGGGCGTCCAGGAATTCCAGCTCATCCTCAGCAACTACAACGCCGAGTACGGCCTCGCCACCGGTGGGGTAATCAACATCGTCACCAAGAACGGCGGCAACGAGTTTCACGGCAACGTCTTTGGTTTTTTGCGCAACAAGGCTTTTCAAGCGCGCAACCCCTTTTCCGGACAAATCAACTCCGCCACCGGCAATCTCGATCCGATCAAGCAGGCCTACACACGCACGCAGAGCGGACTCACATTCGGCGGCCCTCTCAAAAAAGACAAGACCTTCTACTTCTTTTCGTACGAGTACACGCAGCGCGAGGAAACCGGCTTCTCCAGCATCGGCATCAACAATTTCGGCATGGTGCCGGTAACGCTTCCTCCTGCGGCTGGCAGTCTCACCGTGCAATTGACTCCAGACCAGGCCAACGCCGTCAATTCTTTGTTTGCGGCGGCAACCCCAACTAACGGACTCGGCCAACTTGCCGCGAGCTACGCCGTTTTCATGGGTTCCGCCTCAAGCGTCGCTCTGAAGGGGTTTGATTTTGGCGCTGTCGCGAATGGGTTCTATCAATCCAAAGGCATTCCTTTGACAGCTACCCCGGGGGCGCAATTCCCTATCCCGGTAGCGTGCCCTGCCGGACAAAGCGTCAACAACGGAGCCACTTGCTCGAACTTCGGCGTGTACGTTGCCCCCCTGCCTGCGTCCTTTGCCCCCTTGCGGGGAGTTCGCGGCAACTACCCGGTCATGGAGAAGACCAGCTTGTGGTCCGCTCGAATCGATCAGCGCTGGAACAATCGCAACAATTCATTTCTTCGCGTGGGCGTTTCTCCATCGCTGGTTACCGGCCTTCCCTCCACTTCTCAGAATCAGGTCTTCGGTCAGAATTCCGGCTCGCGCGCAGGCTACAACCAATCGCGCGACCTCAATTTTACATTTCAGCACGACACCATTGTCAGCGACACCGCTTTCAACGAATTCCGCATGCAGGTTGCCCGCCGCGGCCTGCACTTCGGCTTTTCTCAACTTCCGGGCGGTGACCAGATCGGTGTGAACATTCCCGGGTTCGCCTATTTCGGCCGCGAACCCTATTCCACCGTGGACCGCATCGAGAGGCGCTTCGAGTTTACCGACAATGTCACTCTCGTCGGTGGCAAGCACACCTTCAAGATGGGCGCCGACTTTAATCTGATTCAGTTGCGCTCCAAGAAAGCACAGATTTTTGAACTTGATTTCGGCGGCGACGTGAACTTCGGCGCCTTTTCGGCCTCTACTTTTGGTTTCCCTGACAATGTTCCCGGTGTCACTCTACTGCCGGGCACGACCGGCCTGCAATCCTACGGGCTTGGAATTCCGCAGTCCTATATTCAGGGCATCGGAAATTCCAACAATCCCTTTGACAATATCCCGATGGGCTTCTTCTTGCAGGACAACTGGCGTCTAAACCGTCACCTGACCGTCAACTACGGCATTCGCTACGACGTGGAAATCAGTCCGCTCTTTGCTCCTGCCACCGCAGTCAACGCGGCCGCCGAACAAGCCCTCGGCGTGGTCGAAGGAATCCCGCGCGACTTTAACAACTTCGCGCCGCGCTTTGGTTTGGCATGGGATCCGGCAGGCAACGGCAAGACCGTCATTCGTGCCGGCTACGGCATCTTCTACGATCATCCGCTGCTGGCCACCGCTTTCGACTCCGTAACGGCCGACGGCGGCCGGTCCGTACAGCTGCTCTCTACCGGCGGCACCCCCTCCGCTTGCGGGCTTGTCACCACAGCTTGCGGCAGCGGCCTGGACTCTCCTGCGAACCTCAATGGCTCTTCCATTTTCCAGGGCGTGCTGAACGCGCTCCCAAACATGTTTTATCTGCCCGATCAGCAGCGCTTCGATCCTCTTGCGGCCGGTTCGCTCTTTGCCAATCAAAATTACCTGAGCGCGGGATTCCCGCTGCCCATTCTGCCGTTCACACTTCCGCTGGGGAAGAACTTCGTCTACGGCTACGCGCACCAGGCGAATCTCACCATCGAGCGTGAAATCGCCGGCTCCTGGAAATTCAGCCTCGGTTACCAGTGGACTCGGGGATTGCATTTAAACCGGCCGCAAGATGTCAATTCCACGGATCCCCATCGGCTCGCGGAAAACGCATTCAACGCCGCTGCCTCGGGGCTCAGTGTCGGCAACCCGTTGACGGTTGTCGTGCCTTCCAACGCCGCGGCCTTCTCTTGTCTCAGCACCGGGTCGGCCTCGAGTATCTTCGTGATGATTCCCGGAGTCCTTGCACAAGGTCATCCTGGCTCATCGAATTGTTCATCGCCCAATATTGGCTTCATTGGCACTCCGGCGTTCTTCAACTTCTTCCGGCCTTCCGGGCCCAATCCGTCCTTTGCGGCGCTGATTCCAGGCATTCCCGCAGGCGCGGTACCCCTGCCTTGCTTCTCGAGTGGCATTCCCGCAGGCTACGCGGGACAGGTCGCGCTCGCAAAGTGCGCAAGTTACCCGGGCGGCCTCGGCATTCCCGTTCCCTTCAACAGCGTCGACGCGCAGCTCTCCAACGGCAACTCCTGGTACAACTCTTTGACCTTTAATCTCTCAAAGCGTTTCTCCAAGGGCTTCGAGCTGCTCTCCAGCTACACCTATTCGCATTCCATCGACGACTCGACCGACCTGCAATCTCCCCTTGAACCTCAGGACAGCCGCTTCCCCAACCTGGAGCGCTCCAATTCCGTGAACGACCAGCGCCACCGCTGGGTGAACAGCGCCGTCTTCCAATCCGCCGGCGCCAAGTCCGGCGAAGGTTTCTTCAAGCATCTCATCGCCGATTTCACTCTTTCTCCCATTATCGAGTTCTCTTCCGGGCGGCCCTTCAACGTCATCACCGGCACGGATACGCGCCTGGACTTGGGCGCGTCCGAGGCCCGGCCTTCGGTGGGCGGCGGCACGACTTCGCCCTTTATTCCCGGGGTGACCTTCGGTCCGGCCAACGTGTGTCTCAATGACGACGGCTCGACATTCCAGGTACCACTCGTTTCTCCGCCTGCAGGCTGCAACGGAAACCTCGGCCGGAACCGCTTCACATCACCTGACTTTTTCCAGTGGGACATGCGCCTCTCGCGGCGCATTTCCCTTGGTGAGCGCTTCAAGGT
>QHZC01000694.1 GCA_003224515.1 Acidobacteriota bacterium | reverse complement strand
CCACAGATGGCACTGGGCTTTTGAGGTCTCTTACCACATTCCCAGCTAAGCGGGTTGAGGGTGAGGGCGACGAGAATGGTGATGATGGGCATAAGGGGCACTTCCGTTTCGAGGCCGAACGTGAGTGCAAAGCTTCCGGCGGGATGGACTTTGAGGAAACAGACAGCGGCAGAGGAATAAAAGGCAGTGTCGACACTTATACCGCGGTAGGGAACACGGCCACCATCACAGGCGCAGGAACTCTGCTCGACGGTACCCCGGTCCACTACACCGCAATTGTTCTGGGCAATGCCCCGCTGATTGGAGCGAACCGCTTCGCCATTAGCTGGGTTACCTCCACACTTTCAGTCTTCCACACGTCGGGAGCACTGACGGACGGCTACATCGCAGTTCACGCGCAGTAGGTACAACGGGAGTTGTTGTCAACTAAAGAACATCTTCCGCAAAGTGGTCGTCTTGTATGGAAGGGGTCCTAGCAGCGCTAGGCACTCTTACGAGAGTCTAGGACCCGTTTCAGCGTCCAGGTTCAGTAATCTACGTTGCTCCCATGCACCAACCAACACTCATCCGCACCTCGAAGCCTGTCCCTCGCCAAATGCTATCTGGGCCGAATGCCGTTGAAATCAGCCACATTCAAGAGCAAGAAACTGAGGCCCAGCGAACCAGGTGATCGGAATGTAATGTTACTTTGGGCTGAAACCGCGTGGATGGAGTTTTCGATCACCGCAAGGTCATTCAAATAGCCGCATAAACAGGGCACAATAATCGGCTGTGGTTCTACGACCTCCTCCGGGGCCAACACTGATCAATGTTTAGGCGGGTATTCGCAATCAGAAATTACCGACGTGCCCATCTACAAAGTACGGCGGACGTACTCCAGGTGCTGCTGGCGTCCGGGGCAACCCACGAAGCATAGTATATCTCTGTACTTTATGATGCCTTATTCCCCTAACTAGCCAAGGGCTTCGCCCTTGATATCCCTCTGACTTCATGGGGTTTGGTAACACAACGAGAACAAAATTCTCGTTTCCCGACGCGTAACGACTTTAAGGGCCTAAGGTATTTATCCCGCTAGTTTCGGGGATTCGCCTTCTTGCTAATTAGACGCTCAAGACTAGCCTTGCAGTAGAGTGGCACTGCTCCCGGGGTTCTTTGAAAAGGCCGTCCTCAGACTGAAAGGAACATCATGAAGAGGCAAAAGACGTTTTCTTTCCTTCAACTGCTAATCGAGGTGGTAATGACTTTGTTCATCGCCGGGATCGTGGTTCCGAGCGTCTTCCGGTCTAATGTTACCTCGAGCGAGGCTTTGGCTGTAGGCTCTCTCCGTACAATCAACATCGTTGGGAATGCATTCTCGTACACGAATCAAAACGTTGCTTTTGCCCTCTTGGGCGCGTTAGTCGGCGCAATGGCAGCATTTGCAATCCCTTTTCACGCCACTACTCCCAAGAGCAGAACTTCTACGCCAATAATCACTCGGACCGCGCCCCTGCGACACTGAACCTGTTCTGGGAATTGTGGGGCAAAAAGCAGTGCCCCGAACCTGAATGAGAAGTTTCTCCTCTACGAGCATTGCGATTCGTAGCAAAAGAAACAATCGAGCGAACGCAAGAGCGTAAGGCCCATGTTGAAACAACCCGGTTCCCCTTCAAGAAGGTTCACCTCGCGGGTCAAGACGCCTGAGGGCGTGTGGGTCGATTGGCGCTGTGCCGGACATGAAGACATTTCACGAGTTCGGAACATGAGTTTGGGTGGCCTGTTTGTAGAGACTCCAACGCCAAGAGGCTTGGGTTGCCCTGTCAATCTGGACTTTCTTGTTCAGGAGGGACAGATCAGGGCTGAGGCTGTTGTAAGGCGTGTAGAGCCAGGTCATGGACTAGCATTGAAGTTCACGGCAGTGATTGATGAAGACCGCTCACGTCTAGCCGCATTGATGAACAGGCTCCGCCAAAGTTCCCCGTAATGGAAGAAAATTCAAGCAAAAGTAGTGTACCCTAGCTGCCCACTTATGCCGTTTCTCCCGAAATGTAGGTTTTATTACCTGCTAGAATCAATAAGTTGCGTGTTGTCAGTCCTGGAAGCCTCGGCAACGATCCCTGAGCGAGCGCCAAAACAGGGGAGCCTGCAAAAAAGAACGTGTCTCAAGCATTCAAACGGTTTAATATAGCCTGCCCGTGGTTTCATAGGGGTCGCTTTCGATCGCCAATTCGAAACAGCTGAACCTTGAAGGAGCTTCATGCCACACTTGCGCTCGTTGGGCCTCTTTGTTCTTACGATATGCACGAGTCCTGTCGGCGGCAGTTATGCCGCCGATACACCGGGGGAGAGTTCGGAACGAATCTATTTGCACAAGGATTGGCAGATTCAGTCGTCGTGCGAAGTGAAGGCCATTGGCGAGCAGATTTCCTCCGCCGGGTTCGACGCTAAGGGGTGGCACAAGTCAGACATTCCAGCTACGGTGGTGGGCGCGCTGGTCACGGACAAGACCTATCCCGATCCCGACTACGGAACAAATTTGAAGTCCCTCCCAGGGATGAATTATTCGGATAAAACTTTTTTCGCCAATCAGGAAATGCCGGAGGGAAGCCCTTTCCGCTGCTCATGGTGGTATCGCACGGAGTTCGCGCCGCCTGCAGGAGAGTTCAGGAGAACACAGTGGCTGAATTTTCTGGGCATCAACTACCGGGCGAACATCTGGATCAACGGGCAGAAGGTGGCGGATGCGAACGATGTCGCGGGCACCTACCGCTCCTACGAATTCAATGTGAGCAAGTTTTTGAAGCCGGGGAAGGCGAATGCGCTGGCGGTCGAAGTGTTTGCTCCGGGAAAAGACGATCTGGAGATCACCTGGGTGGATTGGAATCCGACTCCTCCGGACAAGGACATGGGGATTTGGAAGGAAGTGTTTCTGCGGTCGAGCGGAGAAGTGGCGGTGCGGAATCCGTTCGTGGCCTCCAAGCTGGATGCGGAATACAAGACCGCCGAGCTGACCATCAGCGGGGAAGTGCGCAACGTTTCGCATGAGCCCGTGAAAGGCACACTGCGCGCGCAAGTCGATGGAATCGAGTTGCGGCAGCCTGTGGAACTGAGCGGCGGGGAATCAAAAATCTTGAAATTTGCGCCGGAACAATTTGCCAAGCTGAAGCTGACGCATGCACGGCTGTGGTGGCCCTACCAGATGGGGATGCCCCATCTTTATACGGCGAAACTGAGGTTCGAGATCGGCAAGAAGGTTTCTGACGTGGCGAGCGTGACGTTTGGAATACGCGAGGTCACGTCGGAACTGACCGACAAGGGACATCGGTTGTTCAAGGTCAACGGGAGAAAGGTGCTGATCCGTGGGGCGGCTTGGGCCCCGGACCTTCTTTTCCGCTGGTCGTCGGAGCGGCTAAATGGGGATCTGGCATACGTACGCGATATGGGCATGAACACGATTCGCCTGGAAGGGCGGCTGGACCGCGACGAGTTGTTCGAGAAAACGGACCGGCTGGGGATTCTGGTCATGGCGGGATGGACGTGCTGCGATGCTTGGGAGCGCTGGGGCGACTGGAAGGGCGACCAGAACACCGTTGCGGCGGCTTCGCTGCGAGACCAAATCACCCGGCTGCGGACGCATCCAAGCGTCTTTGTGTGGCTGAACGGCAGCGACAACCCACCCCCTGCGAACGTCGAAAACATGTATTTGGACATCGAAAAGGAATTGCAGTGGCCAAATCCGGTCTCCTCGTCCGCCTCAGAACAGAAGGCGGCGGTCAGCGGAGAATCGGGCGTAAAAATGACCGGCCCCTACGAGTATGTGCCTCCGGTGTACTGGCTGGCCGACACGCAAGCGGGCGGGGCTTACGGCTACAACACGGAGACAAGTCCGGGGCCGGCGATTCCGCCGCGGGAATCGCTGGAGAAATTCATCCCCAAGGATCATCTCTGGCCGATCGATGAAGTCTGGAATTATCACGCGGGTGGAGAGCGCTTCACGACGGTAAATGTTTTTACCGATGGGTTGAACCGACGCTACGGACAAGCGGTGTCGCTCGATGATTACGAGCGCAAGGCGCAAGCAATGACGTACGACGGCCAGCGCGCCATGTTCGAAGCCTACGCGCGGAACAAGTACACTTCCACCGGTGTGATCCAGTGGATGCTGAACAACGCGTGGCCTTCCTTGATCTGGCACCTCTACGATTACTACCTTGTGCCGGCGGGCGGGTATTTCGGGACAAAAAAGGCTTGCGAGCCGGTCCATGTGCAGTATTCGTATGACGACAACTCCGTCGCGGTGATCAACGGAACGAGCGAAGCGCTCAGAGGCACGAAAGTCAGCGCGAAAATCTACGACATTGATGCGAAGGAAAAGGCTTCCCGTGAAGCAACACTTGATTTGGGGACGGACAGCAGCACTAAGGCGTTCGATCTCCCCAAGCCGGATGGACTGACGCCCACCTATTTCCTGAAGCTTGAGCTCCATGACGCAGCGGGAAGGCTGGTCAGCGAGAACTTCTATTGGTTGTCGACAAAACCGGACGTGCTCGACTGGGCCAAGAGAAGCGACACCGTCTACACACCACAGAAGGATTTCGGCGACCTCACCGGGCTGAACAGCCTTCCCAAAGCAAAGGTAGCGATCACCAAGACGGTGCATGTGAATGGAACTAACTCCACGCTCAAGGTGGCCGCTGAAAACAAGAGCAGCAGTGTGGCGTTCATGGTTCATCCACGGCTCACACGCGGCAAGGGCGGGGAAGACGTGACTCCCGTTTTCTGGAGCGATAACTATTTCTCTTTGCTGCCGGGGGAGAAAAAGTCGGTCACAGCGAGATTCGATTCTGCCTTACTCCACGGTGCGGTTCCCGACCTGCTGATAGAGGGCTGGAACGTGGAGGCAACGGCGCCTTAGTT
>QHZC01000174.1 GCA_003224515.1 Acidobacteriota bacterium | reverse complement strand
AAGGACCGCTTCCATTGGTCTACCGTTTTACGATCGTCGGGAACACCGACCGCGTTAGCGTCGCCGGAATCCCTGCCGTTCGGCGCTTCCCTAAACAGTGGAACCAAACGGCTTAGAGGGACCTGGCCCTTCGCCGGAGTGCCCCCTTCCTATCATTAAAATGACCCGCAGGTAAATGAAATTGTGACAACCGGCCCTGTTGGGCCGGTCTTCGATCAGCTACCGCGCCGACAGCTTGGTCTTCAGCGCGTCCCCTATCGTCGCCGTCGACGAGGACTTCGACGTCGAACGATACTGCTCGATCTCCTTGCGCTCGATCTGTTTCACCGCCGCGCGGTAGCTCAGACCGATGCGGCGCGTCTCCGGGCTGATCTTGATGATCTTGAAGTCGTATTCTTTACCCGGCTCGAGCGGCCCCGCACTCTTCAGCGGGCCGGTGGTCGGACGGAAACTCGAGGGCCCTTCGTCGCGCCGCTTCCGCTCCTCAATCTCCGTGTTATGGCAAAGCGCTTCAATGTTTTCGCCCAATTCGACAAACGCGCCGAACGTGGCGATGCGCGAAACCTTGCCTTTCACGATTTGCCCGACCTTATGCTGCTTGAACCAGTCGCCCCAGATGTCGTTGACCTGCTTGATGCCCAGGGACACGCGGCGGTTCTCCGGATCGATCTTGAGCACCTTGGCGGTAACGTCTTCGCCCTTCTTGAATACTTCGTGCGGGTTCTTCACCCGGCCGGTCCAGCTTACGTCTCCGACGTGCACCAGCCCGTCAAATCCATCCTCGATCTCTACGAACGCGCCGAACTCCGCGATGTTCCGCACCTTGCCTGTAACCACCGTGCCCACCGGATACTTCTCCGCAATCAGCAGCCAAGGATCCGGCTGCGCCTGCTTGATCCCCAGGGAAACGCGCCGGTCGCTCGGCTTGATGTCCAGCACCACCACATCCACTTCTTCGCCAACTTTGGCAACCTTCGATGGGTGCTGGATTTTCTTGTTCCAGCTCATCTCGGAGACGTGTACTAGCCCTTCGATTCCTTGCTCCAGCTCCACGAACACGCCGTAATCCACGACACCGACGATCTTGCCCTTCACCTTGCCACCCGCGGGGTATTTTTCCGCAGCCCCCGCCCAGGGATCGGCCATCAATTGCTTCAGTCCCAGCGATACCCGCTGTTTTTCCTTGTCAAACTTCAAAATAATGACGTCGACTTCCTGCTCCGGCTTTACCACGTCCGAAGGATGCTTCACGCGGCCCCAGCTCAGGTCCGTCAAGTGCAGCAAGCCGTCGATTCCCCCAAGGTCCACGAACGCCCCATACTCCGTCACGTTCTTCACGTGCCCGCGCACGATCTGGCCTTCGCTCAGCGTTTCCATTAATGCGGCGCGCTTGGCATGCAGTTCTTCTTCGAGCAGCGCGCGCCGGCTCACCACCACGTTGCCACGGCGGCGGTTCAGTTTCGTGACCCGCACTTGCAGGTCCGTGCCGGTCAGGTTGTCCAGGTTCTGCGCCGGCCGCAAGTCGTATTGCGAGCCCGGCAGGAAGGCGCGCACGCCGATATCCACCACCAGGCCGCCCTTGATGCGGTCCACCACTTTGCCAGTGAGCGTTTCCTTGGCCTTGAAGGCCGCTTCAATCTTCTCCCACATGCGGCGGCGCAGCACTTTCAGGTACGACAGGATCGTGAAGCCGTCCTTGCGCTCTCCGGTGCGCTGCACCTCGATGGTGCTGTTCGGCTCAGGGCGCGTGTACGCTACAACCTTGACCTCGATTACCTCGTTCGACGCAGCCGCTTCCTGCTTCTCGTCGTACTGCTCCAGCAGCTTGCTCATCTCTTCCGAACCCGCCGCTTCTTCATCGGTGGCGGCAGATTCGGCATCCGCCGCGTGCGCCTCTTGGTTTGCTTCGGCAGTGGCATGAGCGGCCGCGACATCGCCAGACGCGCCTGCCGCATCGGCATGCTCCGCCGCAGCGAGCGGAACATCTTGTTCGGCCGCACTCTCTACGGTTGAATTTGTTTCAGGATGCGCGCTGTTCGGAGTGGATTCGGCTTCGGATGCAGGCGCGGCGGCGGCCGCATTGGACAGGTTATCTTGGTCGGAAAACATGGTTGTTGGCCTCCGGAAAATTACTTCGCTTACGGTAGCCGTTACGCGGCCCCGCGTTCCGTCGAATAGATTCCTTGCTGATTCCCTGTCTGGGTTTAGTGCAAGGAGGTTAACCGCAAAGCGGTTACTTGGGACACAGATGCTGCGGGCGTCAAAAACGCTGCAACCTCAAAAGGATACTCGCCGCCTCAACCCCCTGTCAATGAATCCGCAGAGTGGCTCTAGGCGCGCCCGGCGTGCGTCTTTTCGCGGCGAAAATCTGGTGCTGAAACTTCCACGGTGCGGCACATCTCATACAATCTAGACCGCATTCGACTGCCGATTCGTTGCTCCAGCGCATCTTCACGCGTCGGGGGAATCAATTTGCCGCTCGGAAGCCGCGCCGCCTCGCCCTCCGTGGCAGGGTTATCAAGATAATTCGTGGTGATGATTGTAGTTCGGTTCTCGTTATAGCGGGCGTTCAAGACAATCCCCACGATATCGCGCACCCAGTCCGACGGCTTGCTCGCGCCCAGATCGTCCAGTACCAGAATTTCAACCGTTCGAATGGGCTCCAGAATCTTCATCTCCGTCGATTCGCTCGCGGGGTTGTAGCTCGCCTGAATTTCCTTCAGCAGCTCGCGGTAGTCGCAAAACAATCCCGCGTGCCCGCGGCGGATCAGTTCTTTCAAGGCCGCAACCGCTAGATGCGTTTTTCCAACGCCCGAGGGTCCCATGAACAGCAATCCTTTTTCCGACGAACCGGGGTACTCGCGCACAAATCCTTGGGTGCGTCGGTGAGGTCGGCAAGGTAACTCTCAGAATCGCAATGCACGTAACGCTTCGGAATGCGCGCGCGCTCCATCACCTGCGAGGCACGCTCCTCCATTCCGCAGTCGCACGCCACTGCCACGCTGCCCGCCGCGCCATCCCCGCGCGGCACCAGCTTCCATCCCGTCCCTCGGCAAAGCGTGCAATTCTCCAGCGCCATAGGTAGCGCCGGCTTCCAGCCGGCATTCCTGTTTCAAATCTTGTAGCGGCCGGTCTTTCGCGTTCTTGGCGTCCCGGCCTTGCCGGGAAGACCGGTTCTTTTCCCCACGCCAGACAGCATACGGTCACCAACATCTCACGGCAAGCTGCCGGCTCTGGGAAAACTGTGCAAGGAATCAGTAGCACAGGCTTTAGCCGATGCGCTTTTCGTCGCATTCAGCGAAGCCCCACGACCGGGCTCGAAACCCAAAACTCCGCGCCGCCCGTCGGCGCACCATCTTTTCTTCAAGAAAAAACCTAAAACTAAAAACTTCTTTACTGTCGCACAACCCGCGGCGTCGCCCGCACGATCGCATGCCGCGGCGGTTTCTCCTGCAGGTGTGACGCCGCCACCCGCGATAATTCCTGTTGCACCACTTGCGCGAACTCCCCCATCTGGCGCTCCATTTCGATCATCTTCTCGCGCATGTTCAGAATAATTTCGATCCCCGCCAGGTTCACGCCCATATCCCGCGCCAGCGTCAGGATCACGTCCAGTCGTTCCAGATCGGAATCCGTGTACAGCCGCGTGTTCCCCTGGGAACGCGACGGCTTCAGCAGTCCCACGCGCTCGTACAGCCGCAGTGTCTGCGGGTGCAGCTTGTACAGCTCTGCCACCGCGCTGATCATGTACCCTGCCTTGGCCCGTTTTTTCGCTCGCGGCGGCATCGTCGGCTTCCTACACTCCGGCCTTAGTGAACAAATCCTTCCGCGGATCCGCGGGCGCAACGCTTTCCAGTTCCTTCATCAAATTTCGCACGCGCTCGTCTGTCGGAGGCGGCACGACCACTTGAATCTCCACGTACTGATCGCCTCTCGCGCCGTTCCTTGCGCTCGGCACGCCTTTTTCCTTCAGCCGCAGCGTCTTTCCGCTGTTGGTTCCCGGCGGAATTCTCACGATCGACCGCCCGTCTATGGTTGGCACTTCAATCTTTGCACCCAGCGTCGCCTCGCTTACCGTGACCGGAATCTTGATGTACAAATCGTTGCCGCGCCGTTCAAAAAACTCATGCGGCCTCACCACCACCCGCAAGTACAAATCGCCCGCGGGGGCGCCCATGGTCCCGGAATTGCCTTTGCCCGGAACCCGCACCCGCCCGCCATTCGAAACGCCCGCCGGGATGCGCACGTCAATCGTCTCCGAGCGCCGCACGCGCCCTTCGCCGCCGCACGTCTTGCACGCGGTTCGCAGCTTGCCCGTCCCACCGCACCGGGTGCACGGCACGTTGAAGCGCATTTTGCCCGCGGCCTGCTGAATCGTGCCCGTTCCCCCGCATACCGTGCATGTTTGTGGCGAGCCTACGGCACCGGTGCCATGGCAGGTCTCGCAAGCATCCAGTCGCGTGATCGAAAGCTTTTTCACCGCTCCGCGCACGGCATCCCAGAAATCGATCTCGATCTGGTATTCCAGGTCACCGCCGGGTTCGTGCTCCGGCTCCATGCCCTGGCTTCCGCGCCCGCCGCTGAAAAACTGGCTGAAGAGATCGCGGAAGCTCGAACCGCCACCCGCCGCGCCCGAGCCCCCGCCAAAATCAAATCCGCCAAAATCAAAGTTGACGTCCTGCTCCCCGCCGTGACCGCTCGCTCCACCGGGCCCGCCCGGCGGAAGGTTGTCGCTGTAAAAGCCGTACTGGTCGTACATCTGCCGCTTCTTGGAATCGGAGAGGACGTCGTAGGCTTCCTGCAGTTGCTTGAATTTTTCTTCTGCCGATTTGTCGCCCGGATTCAAATCCGGGTGATATTTGCGCGCCAACTTGCGAAATGCCGCGCGGATATCCTTGGCGCCGGCCTTCCGCGCCACTCCCAGCAGTTCGTAATAATCTTGTTTCGCTGTTGTCGGCATTTTTGCCTTGAGCAAACACTGGCAGGGGCGCAGCACTGCTGCGCCCCTGCCATAGCTGCCTCAACTTTAATTCGGCCGCTTCGACTCGTCCACGTCCACATACTCGGCGTCGATCACATCGCCAGGCTTCTTCTCCTGCGCGCCGCCCGAGCCCGCCGAAGAACTCCCGCCAGCTCCAGCGCCCGCCGCGCCAGCCTGCCCTGCCGCACCCGCCGCCTGGGTCGTCTTGTACAGCTCCTCGGCGATCTTGTGCAGCGAACGCTCGACGTTTTCCGTCGCCGACCGCAGCCGCGCCACGCCGCCTTCGTTGATGTCCTTCTTCGCGTCTTCGATGGCCTCTTCGGCCTTTTTCACATCCGCTTCGGCGATCTTCTCGCGGTTTTCGCGGAGCATCTTCTCCGATTGGTAGAGGATGCCGTCCAGGCGGTTGCGCGCCTCGACCTCTTCCATTCGGCGCCGGTCCTCTTCACTGTGTGCTTCGGCCTCCGTCTTCATCTTCTCGGCCTCTTCTTTGGTCAGGCCGCTCGACGCGGTGATGGTGATCTTCTGCTCCTTATTCGTGGCCTTGTCCTTCGCGCTCACGTTCAGGATGCCGTTGGCGTCGATGTCAAACGTGACCTCGATCTGCGGCGTCCCGCGCGGAGCCGGCGGAATCCCGTCCAGTTTGAATTTGCCAAGCGAACGGTTGTCATTGGCGAACTTGCGTTCCCCCTGCATGACATGGATTTCCACGCCCGGTTGGTTGTCCGCCGCCGTCGAATAGGTTTCCACCTTGCGCGTCGGGATCGTAGTGTTGCGCGGGATCTGCACGGTCATCACGCCCCCGAGCGTTTCGACGCCCAGCGAAAGCGGCGTCACGTCCAGCAGCAGGATGTCCTTTACATCTCCGGCAAGGACTGCTCCCTGAATCGCCGCGCCAACCGCCACGACTTCGTCGGGGTTCACCCCCTTGTGGGGCTCTTTGCCGCCAAAGAAGCTGCGCACCAGTTGCTGCACCTTTGGGATGCGTGTCGAGCCGCCTACCAGTACTACTTCCTGGATGTCGTTCGGCGACATCTTCGCGTCTTCCAGCGCCTGCTTTACCGGTTTCATCGAGCGCTCGAGCAAGACATTCATCATTTGCTCGAGGCGCGTGCGAGTGAGTTTCTCCTCCATGTGAATGGGGCCGTTTGCGCCCGCGGTGATGAACGGCAGGTTGATCTCCGTTTCCATCATCTGCGAAAGCTCGATCTTGGCTTTTTCCGCTGCGTCCTTCAGGCGCTGCAGCGCCATCTTGTCTTTGCTCAGGTCGATGTTGTTCTTTTTCTTGAACTCATCGATCAGCCAGTCCACGATTCTCTGGTCGACGTCGTCGCCGCCCAGGTGCGTGTCGCCGTTGGTCGATTTCACTTCCACCACTCCCGCGCCCACTTCCAGCACCGAAATGTCGAACGTGCCGCCGCCCAAATCGTATACCGCGATGGTCTCGTCGCTCTTTTTGTCCAATCCATATGCCAGCGCCGCCGCCGTCGGCTCGTTGATGATGCGCACCACCTCCAGGCCGGCGATTTCGCCGGCCTGCTTTGTGGCTTGCCGCTGTGCGTCATTGAAATACGCCGGCACGGTGATTACGGCTTTTGTGACCTTCTCACCAAGAAAATCTTCTGCGGCTGCCTTCAGCTTGCCAAGGATCATTGCGGAAATCTCCGGCGGGCTGTAGGCCTTGCCCGAAATCTCCACGCGTGCGTCTTGATGTGGTCCCGCAACCACTTTGTAGGGCACCCGCCGCGTCTCTTCTCCAACCTCATCGTAGCGGCGGCCCATGAACCGCTTGATCGAGTACACCGTGTTCTCGGGATTCGTCACCGCTTGCCTCTTGGCCACTTGTCCGACCAGCCGTTCGCCGGTCTTGGTGATGGCCACAACGGACGGCGTCGTCCGGGCCCCCTCCTGGTTGGGGATCACCACCGGCTCGCCGCCTTGCATCACCGCCACCACCGAGTTTGTTGTCCCGAGGTCAATTCCAATAATCTTGCTCATAGCTACCGTTCCTCCTGAAATCTCTTGCCGTTTCCGTTCGCCCCTATCACACTGGAATCAAGGCGAATCCAGCTAGAGTCCTCGCGTTCCAGGTCTGGGTCAAACGCGAGTATACATGTTGAGTGTATGCTTGTCAAGTATTCTTATGGCAACTGTAAGTTATTCAACTCCATCAACTTACAGAAGCAATCTCTCTTTCTTTTCATCATGCCTGGCAATTCTCATTTGGTTTTGATAATTTTTCGATTAGAATGCCTCTTGAGAACGGGAAGGCTGCCCGGCGAAGGAAATGCCGTCGGGGTCGTCGGTCCTGCCATGCTCGGCCGCTATCCATCACAGGCTCTGCAGAATCCCTGCGTCCATGACTGCAAGTCCTTTGTAATCTGCGTTTACGAGACACAGAAGAATCCGCACTTACAGAAGTGTTCATTCTTGACTGTAACCTGTTTAGAATCAACGCTTGCGAAAAACAGAGGAGGTGCGGAGAGATTATTTTCAACTCGCCGATCGGTCGCACAACGCTCGCGGTGTCGAGCGCAACCAACCTTCAAGGGCTTCGGGGGCGGTATGTCTGTTTCGGTGCGCACATGAACTTCGGGCGACGACAACTCTTACATCCCCGCGGTTTCGCGGTAGAATTCTTTTTAGTCACCGGCAGGGGCCATTCGCTCGAACCATTTCGGAGGATCGCGTGAACCATCGGCGCATTCTGGCAGGATCGCTTCTTCTCAGCTTATTTGTGGCTTTCGCGGTGCTCGTGGCCCGAGCCGCCCCGCAATACTCTCCGGATATTCCCGACGTGGATCCGCACAAGGCCTTCGGCTCGAAGAACGCACCCGTGACCATGGAGGTCTTCAGCGATTTTCAATGCCCAGCCTGTAAGACCCTCTTCACCACCACCAATCGCCGGCTGATGGACGATTATGTCGGCATGGGCAAGGTCTACCTGATTCACCGCGATTTCCCACTCCCCACGCACGCGCACTCGCGTGTAGCCGCGCGCTACGCTCGCGCAGCCGCGCAGCTCGGTAAGGTTGAGCCCGTGGAACAAGCGCTCTTCCAGAATCAGGAAAAGTGGGAACAGAGCGGCGACGTGGACGGCACTGTCGCCGCCGTTCTCTCCGCTCCCGAAATGACCAAGGTTCGCGCGCTCGTCAAGGGCGGCGCGCTCGACGCCGCTATCGACAAAGACTACGCGCTCGGCCAGACCTATCGCGTCAACCAGACGCCCACCACCGTTTTTCATTGCAAGGGCCGAACCTATCCCTACTCCGGGGTCATGACCTACGACATTCTCAAGCAGTTTCTCGACCAGCTTCTGTCACAGAAATGAAGGAATCATTTTCATTAAGTGGCAACTCCATCGAAGCAAGAGTGAAGAGGGGTTCGGCATCGAAGCAGAAAGCGGCGGATGAAAGCGGCAAGTAGGCAAGAAGCAAAGCTCGTTGCCTTTGAACCGAAACGGAGAGCGGAAAACTCCGAAAAATGATGCAATCCAGCCCACTCAATGTCCGCCGTGCGATCATCTGGATCGGCCGCCTCGTCCTTGCCGGCAGCTTCATCTATGCCGGCTACGCCAAACTGACGATGGACATGCATCCGCGTCCGCCGTTGGGAGTCGCCCTTTCGTTTTTTGCATTGCAGGTGGATTCTTATCAGATTCTCCCATCCTGGAGCGTCATGTTTGTCGCGAACACGCTGCCCTTCGCGGAAATCGGCCTCGGTCTTCTGCTGCTCATCGGCTGGCGATTCCGCATCTGGGCCACGCTCGTCACCTTGATCATGCTGGGATTCTTCGTTGCCGTCGTGCGCTCTTATGCTCTCGGCTTGCAGATTAACTGCGGTTGCTTCGCCACTCCCGAGCCGCTCACTATCAAGACGGTCATCCGTGACGGCGCGCTGGTGGCTCTTGCACTCCTCATGACCATCTTCGCCTTCATCGAAGCGCGCCAGCCGCACCCCTGGTCCGCCCCGGAAAAAGCGTCAACGTAGAGTTCTTATGGTCGCTTGCAAAATCCTCGAGAACGAGAGGGCGAGCCCGAGCGCAAGGGAAGGCGTTGTCATCCTGAGCGCAGCGAAAGATCTCAACTTCAGCGCATCCAGGATTTACTTTTCTTGGAGTATTTGCCGCTACATCTTCGGCTTTTTTTCTGAGAACTGATCGCTGACTACGGATCACTCCAAAATGAAGACTCTTACTGAATACCTTGACCTCGCCGCCGTCGCCCACGGCCACCTTTGCGCTGGCCAAGTCCTCGGCGTCCGCCTCGCCATGCTCGGCCTCCGCGAACTCGGCATCGGCGACCCCATCGCCGAGCGCAAGCGCCTCATCACCTACGTTGAAATCGATCGCTGCGTCACCGACGCTGTCGCGCTCGTGGCCAATTGCCGCCTCGGCAAGCGCGCCCTGAAATTTCGCGACTGGGGCAAAGTCGCCGCCACCTTCGTCGACCTGCAGACCGGCCGCGCCGTCCGCATCGCCGCCAGGGAATCCTCCAAGCAAGCCGCCCGCGAAATGTTCCCGGCACTCGCCAAAGACGCTGGCCAGCAAAAAGCCTATGCGCAACTCTCCGACGAAATTCTTTTCGACAAGCAATGGGTCAAAGTCGAAGTCCAGCCCGAAGATCTGCCCGGCTTCAAAGGTCCGCGCGTTGTCTGCGCGCGATGCGGCGAAGGCATCAACTTCAAACGCGAAGTGGTTGTGGAGGGCCGCACCCTCTGCCGTTCCTGCTCGGGAGAAAAATATTACGAAACACGGTCCTGACACTTCTCCGTCGAGTATTCGACTTCTGTGATAAAGTGTTCTTCGATGCTGAGCCTGCCACCGATCACGCTGCGCTTGCGCGGCTGGAAACTGATTGACCGCGTCGCGCTGGCATTTCTGTTACTTTGCTCGATTGCGCTCGGCGCGGGGTGTGGTTTGCTCTTTGTTTACGCCAGCGACCTGCCGGAAATTCGCGCACTGGAAACCTACCGCCCCGACGTGATCACCGAAGTTTACTCCGATGAGGGCCAGCTCGCCGGCAGCTTCGCACTGCAGCGCCGCATCCTGATGACCTACGAGCAGTGTCCCAAAGTGCTATACAGCGCGGTCACTGCCATCGAAGACCAGCACTTTGAAGAGCACTGGGGCATCGACTTCCCGCGCATGGCCAGCGCCGCCTTCCGCAATCTTGTCAAGCGGCGTATCACCGGTGGGGCCAGTACCATCACCATGCAACTCGCCGGAAATCTTTTCCTCGATCGCAGCGACCGCAGCTTCCGCCGCAAAATGCAGGAAATTCTCCTGGCGCTGCAGATCGAGCGCCGCTACACCAAGCCACAAATCTTTACGATGTATGCCAATCAAGTATATTTGGCGCACGGCAATTATGGTTTCGCTGCTGCTGCGCAATTTTATTTCGGCAAACCTGTCACGGACCTGAAACTTCAGGAAGCCGCACTGCTCGCCGGCATGGTCAACGGCCCGAAATTTTCACCGCTCACGAATCCGGAGCTCGCGCTCAACCGTCGCAACCTGGTGCTCCATCGCATGGAAGAAGTAGGGAAGATCACCCCGACGGAAGAAGCCAGCGCCAAGAAATCGCCGCTCGGCCTGTACATTCAGTATCCGCGCAACGACCTCGCGCCGTACTTCTTCGAAGAGATTCGCAAGTATCTTGAATCCACGTACGGCACCGAAGCGGTCCACGAGCGTGGGCTGCGCGTCTACACCACACTGAACACCCACATGCAGCGCATCGCCAACCAGTCCCTCCGCGATGGCTTGCACAGCTACGAGCGCCGCCACGGCTGGAAGGGCAATCTTCCCAACGTCCTGCGCGATAATCTCGGCAAACTCGAGACCTACGAAGACGACGATTGGCGCCACGCGATCGAGAAGGGAAGCTACGTCACCGGACTGGTCCTCTCCCTGAGCGAGCGAGACGCGGTCATCAAAATCGGACTTTACCGGGCAATACTCTCCTCCGGCGATTTTGCCTGGACCGGCCGCAAGAAACCTGGCGACCTCCTGAAAGTGGGTGACCTCGCCCAATTCTCCATCCAGGTCAAGGCCATGATTGGCGGTTATAGTTTTGAAGATTCCAAATTCAATCGCGCGACGCAGGCCCTCCGCCAGGTTGGCAGCTCTTTCAAGGTTTATGTATACGCCGACGCGCTGGAAAGAGGTTCGACGCCCTTTGACACCATCGTCGATTTACCGTTTACCACTATCAGCGGCGGCCAGTCCTACTCGCCGCACAACTACGATGAAAAATTTGAAGGGACCATCACTCTCCGCCGTGCCCTTGCGGGCTCACGCAATGTTCCCGCCGTCAAGCTCGCGGAGAAAGTCGGCATCACCACGGTCGTGGACATGGCCAAGCGTTTCGGCATCACCACGCCGCTGCCGCCGTATCTGCCGCTGGCCCTCGGCGCCGCGGACATGAAACTTCTCGAGCACGTCTCCGCCTTCACCGTTTTCCCCAACGACGGCATCCGCATCGATCCACACATGATTCGCCACGTCACCAGTTACGACGGCGCGCTCCTCGAAGAAGCGCATCCCGAGGTGCATGACGTGCTCTCCTCCGATGTCGCGCGCACCATGACCGCAATGCTCGAAGAAGTCATTCAATTCGGCACTGGCATTCAGGCCAAAGCACTGGGCCGCCCCGCCGCCGGGAAAACGGGAACGACACAGGATTACACCGATGCCTGGTTCGTGGGCTACACACCGCAGCTCACCGCTGGCGTGTGGGTGGGCTTCGACGACAAACAGATTTCACTGGGGAAAAAAGAAACCGGTGCGCGCGCCGCTCTTCCCATCTGGCTCGAATTCATGCAAGGCGCAACGGCCGGTACCCCCGCGATGGATTTCACAAACGTCGTTCCGCTCGAACAGCAGGTCGGCGAGCATCACGTCAACGTGGACACCCCCGATACCGCGCCCACCGAAGACGAGCCGGCCGCCCCCAAAGAAAAACCGCCGGGGCCTTCACCGCCAGCAAAAACTGCGGCGGCGGATACGACCGGCGTTTCTTCGCACCTTTGAAGTTTTTCGAATCACGGCGCGCTACTCTGCTCGGCGATACATTTTTTGGACAACGACGCTTAGCGCGGAACTTGGCACCGCCGAGAAATTCACGCGGATAGGTTGTTGCGCCAGCACTGCTTTTGGAAAGCATGTCGCCAACAAGAATGCCAACACACAGAAAATTTTTCTCACAAACCCTCCCGGGGATCAGTTCTCAAACCCCAGTGTTACGAGGTCAAGCGGGGAGGGCTAAAAGGAGGGGTTCCTGCTCGAGCTTTCCATAGCTAAAGTACCGGTTCCGCGGTACGGGGGCGTGTACCAATTCGAACGGCCGCATTTCCCACCGGGTTCACATTTGCCCGCTTTTACAGTTTTTCCCGGAAAGGATCCCATCCACCGCGAGTGAATTGACTCTTTTGGCCGTCCTCTTCAAGCACCAGCAAATCTCGCTCTTGGGTGATTTTTCCAATCGCGGTGAGACGCACACCTTGAAAGGCCTTCGGCAGAAGCTTGGTTTTGCGCGCAGACACGGTGAACAACAATTCGTAGTCATCCCCGCCATTGAACGCAAGTTGCATGGGATCGCGTCCGTGCCCGAGAGCCAGATCCGGGGTTGCGACCTGCCGAACCTTTACCTTTTCCAGTCGCGCACCGACCGCGCTCGCAGAGCACAGCCGTGGCAGATCGCTCGAAAGTCCATCGGAGAGGTCCATCATTGCGGTGGCCAAACCCTTTTTGG
>QHZC01000173.1:3728-10778 GCA_003224515.1 Acidobacteriota bacterium | reverse complement strand
ATTCGCAGAGAATGGAGAATTGGGAATAGGTGGCGGGATGCTCTATCACGTCGACAAGGGCGTGAAGCGACTTGAGTCGCATCCCCTTTTCCACGTGCGCGGCGGCACAAAGATCTATAAGCGTGAATGCTGGGATGCGCTGGGTGGCCTGTGGGTCGGCCCCGGCTCGGACACGTTAGACGAGGTGAAGGCCAATATGCTCGGCTGGAACACTCGAAGCTTCCCAGATATTCTGATGCATCACCATCGCTGGACCGGTGCTACTCTGGGGACATGGGGCGGCATCATTAAGAACGGCAAGACGGACTACGTTTCGGGCTACCATCCACTGTTCATGATCGCCAAATGCAGTAAGCGGCTCTTCGAGCGCCCTTATGTACTAGGTTCTTTTGCGCTGGCCTACGGGTATCTGGCAGGGCGCTATGGAAAGATGCCACAGGTCGATGATCCACTGCTCATTAAATACTTGCAAAAGCAACAGTTAGCTAGACTTCTGGGCAAAGAGACCATCTGGAAGTGAACGACGATTCAAACGCTGCTGTTTGCGGCGGGTCCCCCCAGTCATTTAGCTCCGTAAGCTAATTCTATGGAACTCTCGATCATCTATGTCAACTGGAACTCGCTGGACTATCTGCGCCAGTCCCTCGCGAGCGTCTATGAATTTACCCACCGCACCGAATTCGAAATCATCGTGGTCGACAATGCTTCCCCTGAAGGCGGAATCGACTCGATCCGCGGTTCTTTTCCGAAAGTGGTTGTCATCAAAAGCGAAAAAAATCTAGGGTTCGCCGGCGCGAATAATTTGGGAGTTCTCCACTCCACTGGCGAATACATCTTGCTACTCAATCCGGATACAAAGCTGTTCGAGCCTTCGATCGACCTGATGTTGGAGCACATGAAGAAACTCCCTGATGCGGGAATTGTCGGCTGCAAACTATTAAACTCGGATTTGTCAGTCCAGTTGAGCTCCATCCAGAGGTTCCCCAACATCTTGAATCAGGTGATTGATGCCGAGTATCTCCGCCATCGTTGGCCCCATGCCCCCCTTTGGGGCATTGCGCCGTTGTTCGCCGAGGACGTCACGTTGATTCCGGTCGAAGTCATCCCCGGGGCTTGCATGCTTCTTCGGCGGAAGGTGTTTGAACAGGTTGGCTGCTACAGTGAAGATTACTTCATGTATGCCGAGGACATCGACCTAAATTACAAGATCGCCAAGCTGGGCTACAAGAATTATTATGTTGGGGAAACGGCCATTGTGCATCACGGCGGCCGAAGTAGCGCAAAACAGCGTGTGAGCCACTGGGCCACAATTATGAAATATAAAGCGATGGTCCTCTACTTCCGCAAGACACGGGGAAGCGCCTACGAGTGGTTGTATCGCGCCGCGATTGCCACAGTCGCTGCCTTCCGCATTTTCTTGCTTACCGTCATGCTGCCATTTGGAAACATCCTCTGGGACAAGGAATCGCTGATTTTTTCGTTCCATAAGTGGAAAGCCGTACTAGAGTGGGCTTTCGGCCAGCAAGATTTATCTATTGGAAAGGCTTGACACCCACGGAACCCAAGTGAGGATCTTGTGTGCGGAATTTGTGGAAAATTGAATTTTGACCGAGAAGCCCGCGTGGCCCCGGCGCTATTGAAAAAAATGGCCGACGCCATCGAGCACCGTGGCCCGGATGACGAAGGATACTTTGCTTCCGGTCCGGTGGGATTTGGATTCCGCCGCCTTTCGATCATTGACTTAAATACTGGCCATCAACCGCTTTCAAATGAAGACGAAACCGTCTGGATCGTGTTCAACGGCGAAATCTACAATTTTCAAGAATTGCGCGACCAGTTGACCGCTAAAGGTCATATCTTCCGGACGAAGACGGACACGGAAGCCATTGTCCATCTTTACGAGGAATATGGACCGGCTTGCGTTGAACGACTGCGGGGCATGTTTGCCTTTGCAATCTGGGATGAGCGAAAACAGCAGCTGCTTCTAGCTCGAGACCGCGTCGGAATCAAGCCTCTTTATTACTGGGAGGGGCCGAACGCACTCCTGTTCGGCTCTGAAATCAAGGCTATTCTTGCCGACCCCGATTGCACACCGGACGTAGACTCGAGAATGATCGATCGGTTTCTTTCTTTTTACTACGTTCCTGGCGAGGAAACTCTGCTAAAGGACGTGTACAAACTCGCCCCCGGATCCTACATGGTCGTGCGGAATGGAACGGCGAGCATTACTCAATACTGGGACCTTGAATTCGCACCCCGAGAGATTTCTCTTTCGCAGGCCAAAAAGCAAGTTTACTCGCTCCTCGAGCAATGCGTTCGAATGCATATGATCGCCGATGTCCCAGTTGGCTTCCTACTGAGCGGAGGAGTCGATTCGACAGCTATGTTAGGCTTTGCGACGGGGAAAACGGATCATAAACTCCGCAGTTTCACTCTTGGATTCTCCGAACCCGGCATCATTGATGAACGGCCCTACGCGCAACTAGCGGCGAAGACCTTTGGGGCAGAACATCATGAGATGACGATCAGCGCGAAAGATTTCGCAGATTTTCTTCCGAAGTTCGCTTGGCATATGGAAGAACCGGTCTGCGAACCTCAGGCTGTGGCCCTTTATTATGTTTCTCGTCTCGCCAAGGATTACGTGAAGGTGTTGATCTCCGGGGAAGGTGGCGATGAAGCATTCGCTGGATATCCGAACTATCGGAACCTTCTCTGGTTGGAGCACGCCAAGAGAGCGCTTGGGCCTCTGAAGAGACCGGCTTCGTTAGCACTAGCTGGCTTGAGCTCAATTGTTCGGTCGGACAGAATCGCCAAATATCAGCAGTTGTTACTGATCCCTTTTGAAGACTATTACTTCAGCCGAACCTCTCACCCCAAGTTGTACTTCACCCGGATGGCTCAAGAACTCTACACCGCCGACTACTGGCAACACTTGAACAAGTCGTTCTCGCTGGAGCCGGTAAAGCGCTATCTGCGCCGAAAGTCGGGTCAAGGGTTTGTCAACCAGATGCTGTATCTCGACACGAAAACCTCACTGCCCGACGACCTTCTGCTTAAGGCGGACAAGATGACCATGGCAAATTCTCTCGAACTCCGCGTTCCTCTCCTAGATCACAAGATGCTGGAATTTGCCGCTACGCTGCCCGAATCATTTAAGGTGCATGGCGCGACTACGAAGTACATCGCAAAAGAAACGCTACAAGAGTGCGTACCTCGCGAGATCTTGCATCGTAAAAAGGCTGGGTTTCCGGTCCCCTATGCGTCCTGGCTGCGCCGGGATCTCAAAGGATGGGTGCAAAGTGTCATTTTGGACCCTCAAGCCATCTCCAGAGGCTATTTCAAGAAGAAGAGTCTCGAGCAACTGATTGAAAATGATTCTAAGTACGAAAATCACCAAAAAGAAATTCTCTCTCTCGTCTCTCTCGAGCTGTGGCACCGTGCTTTCGCAAATAAACAAGCCCGGACAGTCGAAAACTCGATTCTGGTTCACGAATCAAGATGAACTGATTCACGTGGACGTAAGTGACAACCGATGAATTCGGATAAAGATCCAATTCGTGTTCTTTACAGCTTTCCTCACAAACTCGGTGCCGCTCGTATCTGTTACACGGCGTGGCAACAAGTGAATGGACTCGCCTCTGCGGGTGCAGAAGTTACTGTATTCCCCGGCGTCCTTCAAAGAAGCCTCGCCGAGAGCGTCACGGTCCGTCCCACGCTCGCGTGGGGCAAACTGCGAATTCCCTATCAGGCCCTGGGTACAATGCGCGCCCTTGCATTGCATGATCATATCGTCGCACGCCGTCTGAAAGGAATGGCAGGGCAAATTGACATAGTGCATACCTGGCCCGATGCTGCGCTTGAAACGATCAAGGTTGCCTCCGATCTGGGCTTTCCCACCGTACTTGAAAGACCAAACGCCCATACTCGATACGCTTACGACGCTGTTCAAGCAGAGTGCCGGCGCCTTGGCATCGTTCTTCCCGCAAATCATGAATACGCATATAAAAACGACGTTCTTGAAAGAGAAGAGCTGGAGTACCGACTGACCGACTTTCTGCTGTGTCCTTCTGATTTCACCGTGAAAACTTTCATCGACCAGGGGTACTCGGAGGAAAAACTACTCCGACATGGATACGGTTTTGACGAAAAAACTTGCTATCCACCCGCGACGCGTCCCCCTGACACCGAGAGAGGCCTCACCGTGCTGTTTGCTGGCGTTTGCGCAGTGCGCAAGGGTCTTCATTTTGCTCTCGAGGCTTGGTTTAGGTCACCCGCCCACGAAAAGGGTACTTTTCTGATTGCAGGAGAATTTCTTGCGGACTATGCGCAAAAGCTTTCAGCAATGCTCGCTCACCCGAGCGTGCGGGTTCTAGGCCATAGGAATGACATTCCCGATCTGATGCGGATCAGCGATGTCCTCGTTTTGCCCAGCATCGAGGAGGGCTTCGGCTTAGTCGTCGTGGAAGCAATGGGTTGCGGCTGCGTGCCAATGGTCTCGGAAGCTTGCACAAATATAGCCGGGCACATGAAAGCAGGCCTCACTCACCGCATTGGCGACGTCGACGAGCTAACGAGGCAATTTTCAGTCCTGAATTCCGATCGCGCGCTCTTGTCTCGATTAAGTGAGACGTGTCTTCGCCTGGCTCCTACACTTACATGGAAAGCAGCAGGGGCCCAATTGTTGGGTGTATATAGAGAAGCCATAAGCCGGTATTCTTCAAAAAAGTTAGTTCTGGAAAACGTTTAGTGCGACATCGGCTCAACGATATATGATCACCAGTACGTTACTAAAACGGGTTCGCGCACGAAATAGTAGGACTGAGCGCCAATCTGGCGATTCGATCGGCTCCGGATCTAACGATGAAAAACAAATCGTCGTGCGCGAAGCGCAGTTTGAGGACTTCACTCAAATCAGCGAAATGAATCTGCGTTTGGGCCAAGGCCCGGATTCACCGGAAAACTGGGTTCGACTTTGGCGAGACAATCCCACAATCAAAGCCCTTAGAGCACCGGCTCGAATCGGTTGGGTGCTCCAAGACTCGGACCGCATTGTGGGATTTCTCGGAAGTATACCGCTTAGTTACGAATTTGCTGGTGCTCCCGTTCTCGCGGCAGCAACGTGCCGATTTGCTGTCGAACCGCGGTACAGAGTATTCAGCCACCTGCTGGTGATGGCCTTCTTTCGCCAGAAGGAATTTCAGCTTTTCATCGATTCTTCGGCGACTCCGGCGGCCGGGAAGATTATGGTCGCTGTCAAGGCCCAGGCAATCCCTCAGAGAGATTATGACACCATACTTTTTTGGGTTCTCAATCCTCTGCGATACTCCGCCTATGCGTTACGCAAGATCGGGATAGATAAAACTTGGGTCGCCGCAGGCAGTCACTTTGGATCATTGGCCCTTCGCATCAGTAGTCTCTACTGGAATCAAGAACCTCCGGCCCCGGTGAAGAATCTTGAGGTAAGGCAGGAGAGCCTCTCATCCTTGGGCGAGCAATTCGAAACCTTCATCCGCAAAGTCAATATCCGGAATCAAAGGATTTTCGCCAAGCGCTCGCTTGAGATTCTTCGGTGGCATTTCGAGCCGCCGCAGAATCGTAGACCGGTTTCCCTTCTTGTTTGTTATCAGGGTTGCAGCATAAGGGGTTATTTGATTCTTCGCAATTATGAAGAGACGATCGATGGGCTTAGGAGAGCTGTTGTTGCTGATCTGCTTGTCGAAGACAATGATCCAAGGGTTACGGCAGCTCTGTTCAGGTTCGCACTCCGCGCAGCCCAGAATTCTGGTGCTGACATTCTCGAAGTCACAGGATTTCCTGCCGAAATACGCGAAGGCCTTCAGGAGTGGCGCCCTTACATGCGGAAATTGCCTGCAAACCCCTTTTATTATAAAGCCCAAGAAATAGCGTTGCAGCATCGTCTCCAGCAAGAGAGCGCCTGGTACGCTTGCCCATATGATGGTGATTCAACGCTCTGGCCCTGAGCAGAGTGAGCCGAATTCATCGCCCAACTCGATGGACCATTCACCATGAAACTCATTGAAGCTCTCGAAATCCTGAAGCAGGCACCAACCGAAGGGGCAATACCGTTCGAGGTCTATATGGTATCGAGTTTCACGCCGCTCCATCTGCAAACATTTCTAGCCGCAGAACTCCGCAAGAGGAATCCGAATAGGTCTGTCAGCCTATCAAGTGGGCTATACGGAGACATCCGTGGCAATCTGACACGCATGGCCCAGAGCAAGTCGGACGGTGCAGCCATTGTGCTGGAATGGAGCGATTTTGACCCTCGGCTCGGCTTGCGCAGCCTGGGGAGCTGGGATCCGGAAGTGACCGAGGATCTCCTCAATAACGCCCGGCAATTCGCGACTTTTCTTTGCGCTGTGCTGCGCTCAATGCCCGTCAAATTTCCCGTGAGTCTTAGCTCACCGACTCTGCCTTTGCCGCCCGTTACTCACTATCCCTCTTGGCATTCCAACAAGTTCGACTTGTCTCTCAAGCAATGTGTTGCTTCTATGTTGGTTTCTATTTCTGAGTTGCAAAACGTGCATATCATCTCTTCGGATCGACTCGACATTTCTTCACCATTCAATAGGAGACTGGATCCCAAATCGGAGTACGCGTCAGGCTTTCCCTACCAAATCCCCCATGCCTCGGAAATGGCGCACCTGCACGCCAATCAACTTCTCCCCCTGAACCCCAAGAAGGGTCTGATCACTGACTTGGATGACACCGTTTGGCTGGGAATCCTGGGCGAACTGGGTGTTGACGGCATTTCCTGGGATCTTGAGCACGGTGCGCAGGGTCACGGCTCTTATCAGAGATTTCTTCAATCCTTGTCTCGAACGGGAGTCCTGTTGGCCGTGGCCAGCAAGAACAATCCGCAATTAGTTGACGAAGCCTTTCGGCGAACTGATTTGTTGCTATCACGCAACCACCTCTATCCGATGGAGGCCCATTGGGGACCTAAGTCTGAATCAGTGGCTAGAATCCTAAAAACATGGAATGTCGCAGCAGACTCAATCGTCTTCATCGATGATTCCCCGATGGAAT
>QHZC01000173.1:0-3497 GCA_003224515.1 Acidobacteriota bacterium | reverse complement strand
TTGAACGGCAAGCGGTATACCGACGCGTCGTGGCTGACCTACATCAAGCAACCCAACACACTTTTAGTGATGGCTTCCTATCGTGACAAGTATGGTCCGCTCGGGAAAATTGCTGTCATAGCAGGCCGGAAAGAAAGACGGACGCTCCATGTCGATACTTGGGTCATGAGTTGCCGCGCGTTCAGCCGGAGAATTGAGCATCATTGTATCGAGGAGTTGTTTGAGCGTCACGAAATCGAAGAGATCGTATTCTACTTTGAATGGACGCCCCAAAATGGCCCGATTCAAGAATTCTTGGCAGAACTTCTGGGGGGCTCTCCGGTAGCTCAGGGTAGGCTCACTCGCAACTGCTTTGCTGAACGCCGCATGAAAACCTTTCATAAAGTGTTGGAGACGGCGAATGGATGAGCTGCACGTTCGCTTGGCAAGATGCTTTTCGGCAGTCTTTCCTTCACTTTCACCGGCCAGGATTTTGAAAGCTCAATCGTCTAACGTAGAAGGGTGGGACTCCGTCGCAAGTGTTACACTCTTTGCCACGATCGAAGAAGAATTTGGCATTGAAATAGATATACAGGATCTGAAGGCGCTCCTTTCCTTCGAAAAGCTCATCGTTTATCTGCAGCAAACACTCAAACAAAACGGATTCTAGAAGAAGATCGAGCACGTTCTCTTGCCAAAATGACGCAAACACAAGCCAATCCGTCTAATCGCAGATGAAAAATCCAAGCACTCTTACCTGCACGCGGCTCCTCAAATGCGGCATCAGCTTGGGAGTGTTCGCGGCGACGAATTTGCAGACACTACTAGCTCGTCTGCTAGGCAGAGATTCCCGCGGGACATGCGTTGTCCTGGACTATCATTCCCTCCCTCCGGACCAGCGCACTCGCTTCGCCGAGCAACTGGACACCTTGCTCCAGCTTGCTGAACCGATCGACGTCAGCACGGATATCCAGTTGCGTTCTGGTGTTAGATATGCGGGCGTCACTTTCGATGACGCATTCGAGAACTTTGTCCATCAGGCACTTCCGGAGTTGGAAAAGCGAAATATGCCAGCCACTCTCTTCGTTATCTCGGATGCCCTGGACAAAGCATTCGGGCCTGCAGGTTGCGCGGAGAGAGTAATGTCACTAGAGCAACTCCGTTCATTGCCAACGGGACTTATCAGCATTGGATCGCATACGGCCACGCATCCGATGCTGCCCCTCCTCAGCGAAAGTGAAGCTCGAATGGAACTAGTCCAATCACGCAAGAGCCTTGAAGAGCGCTTGCGTCGCCCGGTACTGACCTTCAGTTTTCCATTCGGCGGCTTTTCGCAAAGACTGATCGAGTTATGCCGCGAGGCAGGTTATAAGCGGGTTTTTACTACGTTGCCGGTTCTTGCCTTCACGGACCCGAGCGAGTTCGTTGTGGGTCGGGTGCGGGTCGACCCAACGGACTGGCCACTGGAGTTTCGGCTGAAACTAGCCGGCGCTTATCGATGGCTGCCGGCTGCCTTCGCCTTCAAACGGAAAATTGTCTCCTGTCCCATACTGCGTCCATTTTTTGGCCGAATGGGCCAGGGGGCCAGGTCGCTATCGAGGATTCGAGAATTAAGCAGCCGTTGAAATGGCGGTCAGTTATTTGGTACGGGATGGGCGCTACAGCCATCGAGTCGGGGAATGGATCTGGACAAGAACTCAGAACCGTTCTCGGCGTTCAAGAAAGGCATTGGAGTGTGTGCCTTGTACCGTTTCGCCCCCCAAGTTGAAGAATCGAACTTCTTGAATTCCAACGATATGCCCTGCATTGGCAGCAGCTGCGGGTGACTCACCATCCGCAGTTTCACCGTGAGTGAACCGTCGCTCAAGGCCAACGCTTGCGGTACTGCCAACATTGCCGGAGCAAATTCTGCAACCTACACGACTCCGGCGACAACCACCGGCGACAGTGGATCCACTTTCCAAGTGGTGGTTACCAATACGGCGGGAACTGTCACCAGCAACCCGGCTACACTGATGGTAACTCCGGCTGGCTCGCCGATTGTCAGTCTCTCGACAAATACGTTGACCTATGCGACGCCGAACAGCCTGAGCACAGTAAAGGCTCAGCTGGTTACGCTGACCAATACCGGCACGGGGGTCCTCTCGATCAGCGGGATTAGTGCGACGGGGAACTACTCCCAAACCAATACCTGCGGAACGAGTGTTGCGGCAGCAGCCAGCTGCACGATTAGCGTGGCCTTCAATCCTTCAGGAACAGGGATACAGACCGGTGCGGTTGCCATCACCGATAATGCCGCAGGCAGCCCTCATGTCATCAACCTCGCCGGACCGGTGTCTAACCTCGCCCCCAATGCTGCCGTCACTGTCTCCTCGCAGAATACCGGTACGGGACAACTAGGATCGAAAGCCGTCGACGGAGTGATTACCGGCTATCCCGGGACTTACACCTATGAATGGGCAACCAATGGGCAGTTGGCCGGTGCATGGATTCAGTTGACCTGGAGCAGCCCCGTACAGCTATCCCAGGTGGTGCTCTACGACCGTCCTAACCTGAGCGACAATATCCAGGCTGGGACACTCCAGTTCAGCGATGGAAGCTCCATCAGTGTCGGAACCCTGCCCAATAACGGACAGGGTTATCCAGTGACGTTTGCTACCAAAACAGTTGCCTGGGTGAAGTTCACAGTTACCCAAGCGGTCGGAAACAACATCGGCTTGGCAGAGTTTCAGGCGTTTGGACCCCTGGGACCGGTGGTTAGCCTGTCGAGCACAACTCTGAACTTCCAAAGCCAGCTCCTTGCAACGACCAGCCCTGCTCAGTCTGTCACAGTCACCAGCAACGGAACCTCCCCGGTCATCTTCAGCGGAATTACCGTGACCGGCGACTACGCTGAAACCGACAATTGCAACGGCAGCACATTGCCAGTCGGTTCCACTTGCACGATCAATGTGACATTCACGCCCACGGCCACGGGCACGCGGACGGGCACGATCTCCCTCGCTGATAATGCCATGGGTAGTCCCCAGACGATTAATCTGACGGGAACCGGTGCGGTGCTCACGTCGCCATCCATCACTACTCAGCCGGCCAACCAAACCGCAATCGCGGGACAGACCGCAACCTTTTCAGTCGCAGCCTCAGGCTCCGGACCGCTCGGTTACCAGTGGCAGAAGAATACTGCCAACATTGCCGGAGCAAATTCTGCAACCTACACGACTCCGGCGACAACCACCGGCGACAGTGGATCCACTTTCCAAGTGGTGGTTACCAATACGGCGGGAACTGTCACCAGCAACCCGGCTACACTGATGGTAACTCCGGCTGGCTCGCCGATTCTCAGTCTCTCGACAAATACGTTGACCTATGCGACGCCGAACAGCCTGAGCACAGTAAAGGCTCAGCTGGTTACGCTGACCAATACCGGCACGGGGGTCCTCTCGATCAGCGGGATTAGTGCGACGGGGAACTACTCCCAAACCAATACCTGCGGAACGAGTGTTGCGGCAGCAGCCAGC
>QHZC01000692.1 GCA_003224515.1 Acidobacteriota bacterium | reverse complement strand
CCGGTGAGTTCCCGAGAAAAGGAGAAACGACAAAACCCTTACTGGATGCGGCTTTTTCGAGTTGAGTCCAAGGGGCCGAAGACTAAAAGGCTAGGGCAAAGCGAAAGTCGGACCTGCTAATTCGTAAACTGAGGCTAGATATTGAGACGCTCTTCCGCGTCCACTATGGGCGGGTCGCCCGCATCATTGCACGAGCTGTTCGAGACCGCGCACGCTCCGAAGAGCTCGCTGTAGAAGTGTTTCTGAAGTTATGGCGTAATCACAAAGCGCAGAGTGAGAACGTAGAAGGCTGGCTCTATCGGGTTGCAGTCCGTGCCGGTTTAGACGAACTCCGACGGCAAAGACGTCGGGGACACTATGAACGCATGCTCGCATGGGTCCAACCGCGGCCCCCAGCGGCAACCCCGGAGGATATCCATTCTGTGTCCCAGAAGAAGGATAAAGTCCGCTCAGTGCTAAGCATCATGAAACCACGCCAGGCACAATTCTTACTACTGCGCAGCCATGATTTTAGCTACCAAGAAGTGGCTTCTATTCTCAACGTGAATCCGACATCAATCGGAACTCTGGTGAGCCGGGCAGAAGAATCGTTCCGAAAGGAGTACATCAAGAGATATGGACACGAATAGCTCATCTCGAAGTGACGGTTGGGTGGATGAACGCTTGGCTGCGCTCGACCCTGGCGTCGAATGGGAACCAGATGTAACTGCCGGTTTGTTGCGGCTTAGAGAGTTGAAGGTGCGGGGAAGCTGGATTAGCGGAAGGTGGTTGTTGGCAGCGACAGGTGCCCTCGGCGTTTGTATCTGTCTAATGGCTCTCCCCTCACCAAAGGTGCTGGCGCATCGGTGTCTGGAATGCTCTGTCGCGGTTTGGCAGAGTCTACTGTCGTCAGCGCCGACCCGATCGGGCCTAAAGCCTCCAAGTGGGCGCAGTCTGGCGCCGGATTTCAATTTAGAAGATGCGAGCGGCAAGGATGTCAAACTCGCTGACCTCAAGGGCAAAGTGGTTCTAGTAAATTTTTGGGCGACTTGGTGTGAAGGCTGTCAAGTCGAGATTCCTTGGTTCGTCGAATTTCAGAAAAAGTATGCGAGCCGGGGACTCGTGGTTGTCGGTATTTCGATGGACGACGACGGCTGGAAATCGGTTAAGCCTTGGATTAAAGAGAAGAAGGTGAACTACCCTATCGTGATTGGTAACGAGGGCTTGGGGAAGCAGTACGGACTCGATGGAATGCCGCTAACGGCGCTGGTTGACCGCGAAGGCAGAATAGCCGACGTGCACAACGGAATAGTGGAGAAAACTGCCACTCAACAAAAAATCAGAGACCTTCTGCAGGAGGGTTTCAAGAACCCCACAAACTGATGCGCCCAGCCGGAAGCGGGCTTTCAGTGAAGCCGTCACGTCAAACACCATTCACTGGATGTACAGTGGGGAAACCGGAAAAGTGGTTTTGGTAATTTCCACATGGACGGTTTCGCTGTTTGACCAGGAGTTACTCAACAAATGGCGGCACAGTCGTCGTTTAACCATCAGCGCAGACCGGAACGTGGTTCCCTTGTTCAATTGGATTGTTTTATTTTTCTTAGCATTTCGAGGGCATTCTGATTTTTCGGATCGAGTTGCAACGATTTCTCATAGTTTGCGATGGCTAATTCCTTCTGTCCCGCTTTCATATAAGACTCGCCAAGGCTGTCGTAAACATTAGATGACTCTGGATACTCCTGTACGTTCCTTTTGAACACCGTGATGGCGTCTTGTGTCTCTCCGGAATAAAGGAGCGTGTAGCCCAGGTTGTTCAGAGTGCTTTCATCGACCTTGAAATTGGGGTTTTTCTTAAGTTCAACGTACCGTTGCAATGCAGCCTGAGTGCCTCGTGCTTTGTAGATCAGCGGGAGCCAGTATCCTTCTTCAAATCGCGTACTCCAGCCGTACTCATTTGCTATGCTTCGCACCAGCGCATCTCCGATTGCGATGCCGAAATCGGAGTTAGCCATAATCACCACGCCTTTGCCGGTTTCAGTGTTCATCGTCAGGATCGCCTGGAAGCCTTCGTCGGCCCCGTTGTGGTCGAATTGTCCCGGGTTCTTCTTCTCAAGAAAGAATCCGAGTCCAGCCTCACCCAGAACAGGGGTCAGCATCTCATTCGTCATTTTCTTGGAGAGCGCATGGTTTGCTTTACCCTGCTTTGAAAGTGCGATTTCAATCGCAAACATAGCGAGGTCTGTCGGCGTGGTCCATAATCCCGCCGCAGCCATCTCCGGGTAAACATGCCATCGGCCGTGGACAGGTTTGCCATCCATGAACGTGCCTGTGGCTGCTCGGCTCGCCCAATTTGCGGGAAGTGGCTGTTGGTAACTGCTGTCCTTCATGCCGATTTTTTCCAGAACAGACTCTCGCATAAATTCTGGAAACGGCTTCCCGGTCACATCGATCATCAGTTGTTGTTCAATGGTGATGCCGCCTCCCGAATAGTTTTCCTTTGCGCCGGGCACAGATTCCACGCGGATTGGCTCGGTGTTGGCAGGTTTTTCCCCATTGAGGATCTGCACCAGAGTGGGAAGGGGTGCATCCACGTCGTATCCCGGGAAACCGTGGACGGTCAGGCCGGCGGTGTGAGACATCAGTCGACGCAGCGTGACCTTCTCCGTTTTCGTGAATTCATTCTCAGGCACTTTCCATGTTTTCAGCTCTTGATTGACGTCTTCATCGAGCGATAGCTTCCCTTGTTCGACAAGGTGCAACGCACCCGTGGCCGCAACCGGTTTGCTGATGGAGCCGGCCTGGAATAGTGTCTTGGTCGTAACAGGCTTATTCGACACCATATCCGTCACACCATAACCTTTGGCCCAGGCGATTTTGTAATCGTCAATCACCGCGATACTCAGTCCGGTAACATTGAATAGTTCCATGAGCTTATCCAGTTTCATTTGCAGGGGAGCCTCGTTTGGATCGAGGGAAAGATTGACGGCAGTAGCCTCAATTTTGCGTATATGTTCTTCTTGATTGGCCGATATTGTCTGCGCTAACGAGCTAGGTGCAAGGCAAAATAAGGCTGCGGACAGCAAGGGAACGGATATTTCCACTTTGGGGAAAAGCATGGCGGGATTCCTTTCACCCACTATGACAAATATGACTTGTGGAACGCCGAAAGGTTAGCAGACTTCGCCTGAGCCCAATCCAGCCCGCACCTTCCTCTTCGTACCCTCAGTTCTTTGGTAATTGGAGCGCCCCTGTGAGCACTTCCGCCGTGGAACTTTATGATTCTCGCATAGAGCTGCCATACCCAAGCGAAGAAGCAGTCCAACTCCCGTGTGCCGTTCTCGGAAACTTGAAATTCCACATGGAAGGGTACCGCGTTTGAACGGAGTTGCATCGGGTTTGCACTGAAGAAAAAGCCTTCTACAATGCCAACAAACTGGCGACTGCGATGGCAGCTTGCCGCACCGATGCACTTTCATAAGCCGATCGTTTACTCCTTAATCGTCAGAGGGCAGGGTCCTACGAGGGGT
>QHZC01000172.1:5947-10856 GCA_003224515.1 Acidobacteriota bacterium | reverse complement strand
AGAGATTTTTCCGGTGGCGGCGTATTATCAGGATACCTGGCATGAAACCATTCAATCCGTCCGCGTCGCCGGGCTTGGCACGCGCCTCGCTGAGTTTGCCAGGCCGCTCGAGGTCGAATTTCATTGCGAAGTGCGGTCGTTGTTGCACTCCGCAGTCTCTGATGGACGCATCAAGGAGGACGCCCGTCCGCTGGCGGATCGCGAATTGGAAGGTTTGATCGGTTGGATGCTGCAGCGAGGCTAGAATCGTTTTTTCGGGATTGAGGCAAGAGGGAGCATGAAAGTTCGGCTCAATTTGGCAACCAAGGCGCTGGAAACCCACCGGCGTTTCCTGGCCGGTGCCGGTCTCACCGCAGTCGTCGGGGGACTCATGTTTCTCGGGTTAGGTTGGCACGTGTATTCTGCCCGCAAAGTCGACGCTCAGAGGCGCGACCGTACCGAAAAAATGCGCCAGGAGATGGCCAAGCTCGAAGTGCAGCGCAAGGAGTTGGAGCGTTATTTCAGTCAAAAGGACATCGCCAATTTGCACGATCGCGCCGCTTTCATCAATACCATCCTCGACGCGCGCAGCTTCAATTGGACACTGATGTTCATGGATCTGGAGCGCGTCCTTCCGGATGGCGTGCGCGTCATCAGCATCGAGCCCAAGCAGGTTGCAGGACACGTCGAAGTAAAATTGACCGTGGTCACCACAAGTGACGAGGCAGAGCTCATATTTGAGCGCGCCCTCGAAGAATCGAAAGAATTTACCGGAGTTCAAGTGCTGAATGTTCACACCGCCAGTCCGAGCGGAAACCAAAGCGGCGATCAAAAGGTTGTCCAATTGACAACGATCTATTCGAGAATTTGATGCGGCGCGACTTCACTTTGCGGAAACGAATGATTCTCGGCGGTGTGATTCTTCTCGTCCTCGCGGATGTCGCGCTTGCCGCCTACAGTTGGCGGCTTTCCTCCGCCCCGCACGCGCCACAACAGCAGCTTGCAATGGAAACAAAGCAACACAATCTCCTGAAAGGAGAAATCAATCGCGCCCAGGGCATCCGCGAGAACATTCCCGCAATCCAGAAAGACTGCGATCAATTTGAAGCGTCGCTTTTTCCGGCAAGTTCGGGCGGTTCCTCCATCCGGTCTGAACTCGGCTCCACTGCCAAGAAGAATGGAATTCAGCTCGAGGATCTCACTTTCAGACGGACAGAGATTGCGAACCGTGGAATGACCGAAGTGGTCATCGACGCCACCGTTACCGGGGAATACAGGAACGTGGTCGGGTTTCTGAATGGCTTGCAGCGCTCCAGCAATCTCTACCAAGTGGATTCTTTGACCCTCGCTTCTGAAAACGCGAATCAAGCGTCAGCAAATGGTATCAAGGTCGCGCTGCACCTCCGGACCTATTTCCGGACGGGGACATGAAGCAGACGAAACAACTCGCCGCTCTCGTCGTCCTTCTGCTGGCCGCCGGGGTTATCTGGTTCTTGTATTTCGACCGCGACAAGCCCATTGTGACTGCCGATGCCGGCTCCGCGGCACAGAATTATCAACTTTCCGTGGAAAACCCCCAGCTCCACACCGACAGACTGAAAAGAGCCCGCGAGACCGAATACAAGAGTACCGGCCGCAATATCTTCAGTGCGACTCCTCCGCCCCCGCCACCACCGCCGCCACAGGTAGTCACGCCTGAATCGTCGGGAGCTACTCTCGTTCCTCCGCCCCCTCCTCCACCGACGCTACCATTAAAATTCTTCGGCTACGGCACCGTCCCCTACGGTAGTGCCCGCCGCGCCTTCTTCACTGACGGCGAAGAAGTCTATGTCGTCGCCGAGGGCGAGCTCCTGCTTAATCGCTTTCGCATCCTGAAAGTGGGCAACGCGAGCCTCGAATTCGAAGAAGTCTCCTCGGGACGCCGCGGCACCGCCATCCTCGAGGAGCAAGGGGCACCGCCATCCGCATGAACGCCGGACGTCCACAAACGGCTGGGAAGCGCAGTGAGCGGGGATATGCTTTGCTCGTGGTCATTTTTCTCGTCACCGTTTTGCTTATTTCCACGATGGTGGTCGTGCCGAACATCCTGACCGAGGGTCGGCGCGAAAAAGAAAAAGAGATGATCTGGCGAGGGAATCAGTACGCCCGAGGAGTAAAGCTCTATTTCCGCAAAATGGGGCGATTTCCGATCTCCCTCGACGACCTCACCAAGCCGAAGGTGGGTTCACTCCGATTCATGCGCCAGGCTTACAAAGACCCCATGAATAAGGAAGATGGTTCCTGGCGGTTCATCTATGTCGGGCCAGCGGGACAACTCATTGGCAGCCTGAAGCCTCCCCAAAATCTCCGGCTTCCTCAAGCAGGGGGCGTGGGCACTCCCGCGAATGCGTTGAACGGACCTGGCGGCCCGGCACAACCCGGCGCAACTGGTAAGCAAGGCCTAAGGGGGATGCAGCCCGGTGGAACCTCTGCGGGCACAAATCCACCGGCTGCCACGGGAACGCCTGAAGGATCCGACCAGAACGACTCGGGATCCAATCCGCAGGCGATCCCTACCGGTGATACGCCCGCCATCATCGGCGGCAACATCATCGGCGTCGGCAGCAAGGTCAACAAATCTTCCATCATCGTTTACGACAAAGCCAAGAATTATCACCTTTTCGAATTCATCTGGGATCCGTCGAAGGACAATCTCGGAATGGGACAGCCCGGCATGCAGACAGGAACAGGATTGGGCCAGCTGATCGGTAGTCCCGGCCAGCAACCGGTGCAGAATCCAACTAACCCACAGCAGAATCCGCCGCCCCAGCAGTAGTTTTTATTGAGACTGAGCCGTCCGAGGCAGGGAAGTCGCTGCCATTGCTCTGGGCGGAGCCGGCGTTTTCGCGGAAGCTTTAGATTTGCTTTTGTCGTAGCTGCGCTTGACGCGGCCCACATACGAAAGCGTTTCTGTAAAGGGAGGAACGCGGCCGTATTGCTGCACGCGGTCGGGCCCCGCATTATAGGCAGCCAACGCCAGCGCGAGGTCGTTGTTGTACTTCTCCAGTAGTTCGCGTAGGTAGCGTGTGCCCGCGTCGATGTTCTCCTGCGGGTCGTAGATGTTTTGCACTCCCAGTCGCGCCGCCGTCTCCGGCAACAGTTGCATCAGTCCGCGCGCATTCTTGCGCGACAATGCTTTTGGATCGAAGTTGGACTCCACGGCAATTACGCTGGTGATGAGGTCGGCGTCCACGTTATAGCGCACCGCCGCTGCTTCGACCAATTCACGGTAGGGCGGCTTTACGATCGGCTTTGCAGGCAGAGGCACAAAAACCTCCTCCGGCTCGATAGCCACAACGTCTTCGGCGGCAATCTCCACGGCGCCTCCGGCCATTTGCAAGCGGTACTTGTCTCCAAGAAGCTGGTAGCCCGTTACCTTTAGGCGCTGGCCGCTGCGAAGCACCAGGTATTCCGCTCGCAGCGTCGGCGCTGCCAACACGACAAGCGAGAGCAGAAGTGCGGCACGCTTCAGACACACGGAGCAGCCTCCCGCAATGCAAATTGTTCGATCGCCAAAGCTACACCGTTTTCGTCGTTCGTCCCGGTTTCATGCCAGCCGTACGTCTTTAGCACCGCCACGCTGTTTCCCATCACCACAGGAATGCCCGCGAACGAGAGCATTTCCAGGTCGTTGTGGTTGTCCCCGATGGCCATCACCTCTTGCCGAGTGAATCCGCGCAGCGCCGCCCATTCTGCCAGCGACGATCCCTTCGAACACCTCGAATTGATTACGTCAATCATGGCGAAATCTTTGCTCCGGTAGCACGTCACCGCGAGAGAGAATTCTTCCTTGAAAGCCGCGCCGCGCAGAATCACTTCCACTTCGCGCATCGGCTCGACTTTTCCGGAGAGCATCACCTGAATGGGATCCTCCGTCAAGCAGTTTTCCAGGGGGCTGGTTAGCCCGATAAACTCTTTGTTCCGCGAGTAGTAGGCATAGCGCATCGAATCGTCCGGGTCCAGCATTTCGAGCATGACCTGATTCTGGAGCGGCCGGTCAAAAATCACCGCCGCGCCTTCGCGCCACGGCCTGGTCAGCTCAAGAACCTGCTCCGCCGTACTCCGCCGTAGGAGGTGCCGCAGATGCGTCTGGCCTTCTACTGAACGGATCAACGCGCCATTGTTCACGATCATGGTTAGGGGAGAATCCAGCTTGCGGGCCACAGGCATGGCAAAGTCATAGCGCCGCCCGGTAACCAGCGCGACCTCGATGCCTCGGCGCGTCGCTTCAGCAATTGCCGCGCGATTGGCCTCCGGCAGCTGCCAGCGGCTATCCAGCAGCGTCCCGTCGATATCCAGCGCGATCAGGCGCACTCCCATACCCCAATTGTACCGTGAAATGGGATGCGCTTTCGGCTGGTCAAGCAGCCAGGCGACCAACGAATAGCCAAAAAGGCATGTGCTAGACTTTGACAGTCATGACCAAACCTTTGAATGTTGTTGAATTAGATTGCTCCGCCTGCGGCAAGAAATACGACCCTTCGATAGAACAGCATCTTTGCACCTGCGGAAAGCCTCTTTTGGCTCGATACGACCTGCGCCGTGCCGCCGCCACTCTCAATCTCGAGAGCCTGAAGACCCGGCCACGGACCCTCTGGCGCTACGCTGAAGTTTTGCCCAGCGATCAGCCGGTCTCGCTCGGTGAAGGCATGACGGCCTTGGTCCATGTGGAACGCCTTGGTGTCTCCATGGGCTTGCAGCGCCTCTTCGTCAAGGACGAGGGATTGAATCCGACGGGCTCCTTTAAGGCCCGCGGGATGACCGCAGCCGTCTCTCGCGCCAGGCAGCTCGGCGCAAGGGCATTGGCCGCTCCTACGGCCGGCAATGCCGGAGGTGCGCTCGCAGCCTACGCCGCAGCCGCCGGGCTCCCTGCGGTCATCGTGATGCCCGC
>QHZC01000172.1:0-5747 GCA_003224515.1 Acidobacteriota bacterium | reverse complement strand
AGCATTCGACGAGATGCAGGCGATGGGCTGGATCGGCTCTGAGCGGCCCCGCATGGTGGCTGTCCAGGCCGAAGGCTGCGCGCCCATCGTCCGGGCATGGGAAGCCCACCAGAATTCCGCCGCGTTTTTTCAAAATGCTGCGACGATCGCTTCAGGCTTGCGCGTTCCCGGGCCGCTCGGGGATCTTCTGATTCTGAGCATGCTTCGGCAAACGAAAGGTACAGCACTCACCGTCACAGACGAAGAGATGCTGCAGGCGGGGAGGGAACTCGCCTCGCTGGAAGGAATTTTCGCCGCACCCGAAGGTGCAGCAACCGTGATCGCCACGAGAAAGCTCGCCGCCTCTGGCTGGATCCAGCCGGAAGAAACCGTCGTCCTCTTTAATACCGGCACCGGTTACAAATACACCGAAGCTTGGCACCGCGCGCTCCAGTCCGCGCCAAAGGAGTAGCAGCGTGGCTACACGTAGGCTCTATTACGACGACGCTTTCGAAACGGAATTCACCGCACGAGTCATAAGTTGTGAGTCGGCTTTGGTTCCTTCCTTCCCGGAGGCCAAAGCCCCTGCTTGGGAAGTCGTCCTGGATCGGACTTCCTTCTATCCTACTTCCGGCGGCCAGCCGCACGATCTCGGCAAGCTGGGTGATGCCAACGTCCTTGATGTACGTGATGCTGAGGACGAAATCGTCCACGTCGTTGATCAACCTGTCGAACTCGGTGAGGTCAAGGGCTGCATCAACTGGCCCCGCCGTTTCGACCACATGCAGCAGCATACCGGCCAGCATCTGCTGTCTGCTATGTTTCAGGAACGCTTCGGCCTGCCTACCTTTTCCTTCCATCTCGGGACCGAAATTTGCACGATTGACTTGCGTGGCCCCGAACCGACCGAGGAAATTCTTGAAGGCGCGGAGCGGGCTGCAAATCAGGTTGTCTTCGAAGATCGCCCGGTCAACGTCCGCTACGGCACCGCGGACCAATTGTCGCAACTCGGGGTGCGAAAAAAAGTCAACCGGAACGGTATCCTCCGAGCCATCGAAATAGAGTCTGCCGATTTGCAACCCTGCGGCGGCACCCACGTCAAGCGCACCGGCCAGATCGGCCTCGTATTGGTACGCCGCTGCACCAAAGTCCGCGACGATTGGCGTGTTGAATTTGTCTGCGGACGCCGTTCGGAACGTTTCGCGCGTCATGATTTCCAGTTGCTGCGTCAGACCGCCGAGAAATTGAGCTGCGCTCCTGAAGACCTCGTCTCCGCTGCCTCACGTGTCCTCGCGGAACGCGACGCGAATTTCAAGAGTTTTCGCGCCATGTTGCAACGTCCGGATCGCGACGGCCTGCGGATCATTTCGCGGGTTTTCGAAGGCACTCCTGCCGACTACCTTGGCTTCTTCGCCTCCGTGATCGGAAAATCCGAAAAAACCGTTGCGCTGCTGTCAACCACCGAAGACGGCCATTTGCTTTTCGCTCAGAGTCCATCGGCCGGCAAAAATATGTCGGCGGTCCTCAAACAGGTCCTGGAGAAGATTGATGGCAAGGGCGGCGGAACGCGCGATTTCGCCCGCGGCCGCTTGGATGATGAGGCCTCCGCAGAGCGAGCGCTCTTGCTTGCCAAAGAAATGCTGGTGGTTGACTAAATCCTGGGCTATAAGATTTGCACAGTCCGATGACCGAAAAAATCACTCGCCGCGAGGTCCTTAAGATCGGCACGACTGCTGCGGTTACCGTGGCAATTGGACCGCACGTTGCAACCTCCGCGCATCGTGATTCCCCTAAACCAGGTGATTCGAATACGCGCGTACCGACTGATTCTGCTCTTTCCGCGAAGCCGGATTCGGACATCTGCTTCTTTTCCGCACGGCAGATGGCGGATCTTATCCGGCAAAAAAAGCTCTCGGCGCGTGAAGTGATGCAAGCCCACTTGAAACAGATCGAGAAAGCGAATCCCAAGGTCAATGCCATCGTCACGCTGGTTCCAGCGGATCGGTTGATGACGCAGGCTCTGGCCGCGGATGAGGCTACCGCAAAAGGCAATCTCAAAGGGCCATTGCACGGCCTTCCCGTCGGTGTGAAGGATTTGCATCCAACAAAGGGCATTCGCACGACGTTTGGCTCGCCTCTTCACAAAGACGAACTACCCAATTTCGATTGCCTCGTCGTGGAACGCGAAAAGAATGCCGGAGCCATTGTCATCGGTAAGACCAACGTGCCGGAATGGGGTCTCGGCTCCCAGACATTCAATCCAGTTTTCGGGCCAACTCTCAATCCTTACGATTTGACGAAGACCTGTGGTGGGAGCACCGGTGGAGGTTCAGTAGCCCTCGCGTGCGGCATGGTGCCGCTGGCCGATGGCAGCGACATGGGCGGCTCTTTGCGAAATCCCCCCAATTTCTGCAATGTGGTTGGTCTGCGAACTTCCCCTGGACGCGTCCCAAATCCTCCAAGCACACTCGGATGGTTCACTCTGAGTGTCGCTGGCCCCGTCGCCCGCAGCGTCACCGACTGCGCCTTTTTCCTAAGCGTCCTCGCCGGCTTCGACCGCCGCTCTCCTATTTCCATTGATCAGTCTGGGAGCCAGTTCTCCCAGTCATTGGCAGACCGGAGGTTCAAAGGCGTCCGGGTCGCTATGTTCAAAGATATGGGCCTGCCTTGGGAGCCGGAAGTGAAGAACGCTGTGCAGGCGCAGCACAAAGTATTCGAAAGTCTCGGCTGCATCATCGAGGAGGCCGAACCAGAGTTTTACGATGCCAACGAGTGTTTTCTCGCGTGGCGTCACTGGTCTATTGAGGCAAGTTTCGGCGATATTCTCAAAGCCAATTCCGACAAGCTGAATGAATACGTCCACTGGCATGTGGAAGAGGGTCGTAAGCTCACGGGACCCTATCTGTCGAGAATGGAAGCCAAGCGCACGGCGCTCTACTGGAGAATGCGCGAATTCATGGAGAAATATGAGTTTTTTATTCTGCCCGTGAACCAGGTTCTGCCGTTCGACGTGAAGACGCATTACCCGGTGGAAATTGCCGGCGTGAAGATGGAAAACTACATCGCCTGGATGAAGTCGGCTTATTACATCTCCGTCGTGGGGAACCCCGCCATCTCGGTTCCCTGTGCCTTCTCAGAAAGCGGACTGCCCATCGGAATTCAGATTGTCGGCCGGCACAATGACGATTGGGGAGTCTTGCAGATGGCCTACGTTTTCGAACAGGCTACGAACATCGGAAAACATCGCCCGGCCATTGTTTAGCACGCAGGGGCCGAGCGTAGGTCTCGAACTAGAAAAACCGCGTTCGCATGCGGTCCGCAGCCCTCGCAAATCCACTAACGTCAGGAAATCGATAGTCTTGAATTCACGTTCAATCGCATGCGGTCCACAGATTCGCCCGAAAATATCCAGATAGGCTCGGAATAGTCGCGGAGGCCGCGGAGGCATCGTGTAAGAACCATTCGACTTGCAGCTGTGCCCGGCCACCGGAATGGTCCTCAGCGACCTCTCGACGAGATACTTTTCCCGCAATGCTTCGTAAAGCGCTATGCCCTCATCTTCATTCTGAGACGATAGAGAGCTGCGCGATACCCGCTCTGCATGCGGCTGTGCCCGGCCACCGGAATGGTCCTCAGCGACCTCTCGACGAGATACTTTTCCCGCAATGTTTCGTAAAGCGCTATGCCCTCGTCTTCATTCTGAGACGATAGAGAGCTGCAGCCAATCAGGTAACGCGCCCCACAGCGCTCTGCGTACTTCGCGATCCCTTTCCCCAGCATATGCAGGGCTCTGGTGTTGCGATACTCATCATGGACACAGGCCCTTCCTAGCTCCAGCACTTCCCCGCGCATCCCCTCAAACGGGCTGAAGTCAAAGAACTCCTCGCCATAGTAGCCAAGGTTCCCTTTGGCACGATACCCGCTCTGCATGCGGTACGTTCCGGCCAGCTTGCCCGTGGCGGCGTCACGCACCATCAAATGGTCGCAGATAGGATCGAACCGATCGCGGTCAAGCCCAGTCCAGGCAGAGATGTCGAGCCCCTCCCCAAGCTCACAATTAAAAACCAAATAGCGCAGGCGCTGACATTCGATGACATCTTCCAGCGTCTCCGCCATCCCCACACGGAAGGGGTTGCTAGTGGCAATCGGATTTCCGCAGTCGCGCAGCAGGACAGCGGTGGTTAACATACCCGAAGTATTTCAGGAATGTGATTTAGAGGTTTCCGTAGGTAACTGATGAGCTACAGAAGAATTGGTGGACGAGAAGGGATTCGACCTCGGCCTTCTGGTTGCGAACGATGTAGAAAAGACAGATTTGACTCCCCACGCTTCCGCCAACTGTTCTTCCACAACTTCGAACTTCGCCTTGTACGTGGCTGGCCTTCCCCGATGGGTTTTACACTTCGGCTCTCCCTCTCGCAGAGAGTTCTCACCCCGAACTCCATCCGAGTCTGGCCGGAAGGCGCTGCTTTCTCTTTCAGCTTTCAACTATTAAAGGGCGGACATGTTCAGGGGAAAACGATTTACTGTTCCAATTCCAGCAGCCTAGCCCCTAGCTCCTAGCCCTGCCCCTCTGCAATTCAGACACAAAGGGACGATTCCATCCATAGCCGCCTCAGTAGGGAGTATCGGTAGACCTGTTCTGACATTTTCCATCCGGGCTACGAATTTTGGTATTGACTGCCGATACTCAGCACCAGAAAAATCCTAGCCGCTTGCGCGGAGCTTTGCTCGCGTTTTTGGAGCATCTGCGCGAGGTGCTGACCGTGGCGCTGGCCCGCACCTCGTTGGTCAAAGGCAATGTCTATGAGATCCAGTCCTGACCGATCGGCGAACTTCAGAAACTCCGACTTCCTCAAGCGCAACCGCCAGCCATTGCTCCAGCCCGTGTCGGCCGTGATCAGAAGTTTTCGCATGCGGAGTTGTGCCCTATCTCTCAATAGCATTTCCAACGATATTGAATGGAGTGGCCTTTGCGCGGTCCAGGGCAGTGGATAGACTGCAATTTGAAGGGACAACATGGCGTGCCAGCGGTTCGCGTTGTACCTGTTTTGGCTGCGGACGAACAATCCGAGCTCTTCCTATGACCCATAAGGGGCGTATTCTTGCGGATCGAATACTCGCTGTCCCCGTTGCGTTTCTATTCAACGGAATCGCCCGGTTGCTTGGCAGCTTGCTGCGGCGCGATCACTCGATCAGCCCGGAGAACGTAAAGGTAATCGTTGTCGCAAAGTTGATTGGCATGGGGAGTATTTTGCAGGCAACGCCGCTGTTGAAGGCATTGAAGCGACGCTACCCCAAAGCGAAACTGATTTTCGTTACGCTGCGATCCAATCAGGAACTGCTGAGACGGCTCTCCTACGTTGACGAAATTCTTACACTTGATGACCGCAGTATGCTCGCAATGGGAGTAACCACACTTCGAACGATTGCTGCCCTGATCCGCCGGAATGCCGACTTGTACCTGGATTTGGAGGTGTATTCGGCCTTTGCATCCCTTCTGGCGCTATGGGGGATAACGCGAAATCGTATTGGCTTCTACCGCCATAGCACGGCTTTCAAAAAGGGCATCTACACGCATCTGGTCTTCTTCAATACGCGCATGTCCATCCGGCATCTCTATCTGCAGCTTGGGCGGGTCGGCGGCGCGCCGGCGGGTGAGTCCGAACTGACCGGGCCGATTCGAATTGACGAAAGCGACCGCACAGCCCTTCCCTCCGTACTGTCTAATGCGCCGGAATGGCAGAAGGGAAAACCATACATCGTGG
>QHZC01000691.1 GCA_003224515.1 Acidobacteriota bacterium | reverse complement strand
TGCCGGGTGCCCTCCAAATTGCGTAGTTGAGAAGAAACGCGCCGGCGAAAAGCGGCAAGACCACCGTAAACAGCACCCAAGTCTGATGCGCAAACCATTGCGGCTTTCCGCCCGAGCAAGTGCTGATGTTGAGCGTTCCCGAACCTACCGCCAATACGATCAGGGCTCCCGCGGCAATGCTGAGCTCCAATGGTTGCGGCCCCTCATAGGGCCCCAGTCCGAACAGGCCACCGAGAATCCAGGGAAGAAACAGCAGCGCGCCAAGAAAGGAGACCAGGATGGCCTGATTAAGGAGCACGTTTCGCAAGTACGTGGCAATGGCCGCCCAGGTGTCCGCGCCCAAGAGTCCCTTCCGCGGGGTCAAGAAGTTGCTGTAGTCACGCAGAAAATTTACTTGCGGCGCTTCTTGGGGTACTCCCGGAAGTTTCCGCTCAACTTCGGTTATGCCCTCCTGTTGAATCCAGCGCACCAGCCAGCTTCCGATATAGCCGCCCCCCGAAACCGTGGAGAGATAGTCGAACTGTTTCAGCAAACCGTATTCGGCCAGAGTTTCGAGCACGCCAAGATGAAACGTGGCGCTGCGAATGCCGCCGCCAGAGAAGGCCAAGCCAGCGGTCTTGCCGCGCAGCCGCGCTTCGCTCACCGCCCTATCCCGAATGTCCCGGAGCTCTTTCTTTTCCGCGTCGCGAACGTCCTCAAAGCTGGCCATCAGTTGCCTCCGTTCGGAATTGACACCGCATATTATAGATAAAGTGAGTAAAGTGACGTACGGTCAATAGAATTAGTGGCCAGTGGAGACTTTCCGTTTCAGAGCACCGACCGGGAGAAATTTTGTTAGAATCCCCCAAGCCGGAAAGAAGGGGTGGCCATGCCACAAACCAAATGTCGAATGTTTTTCACGGGGACGGTATGCTTGGCATTCTCGTTTCACGCCGCGAATATCGAGGCAAACGGATGGCCTCGCCCGGCGGCCCAACCGGACCATCTGGGCAGGATAGATTTCCCCACAAGTTGCACCGCGGATGTGCAACCCACAATCGAACGGGGCGTCGCGCTCCTGCACTCGTTCCAATACACGGAATCCGAGAAAACCTTTGCCGACGCGGCCACCCGCGATCGAAACTGCGCCATGGCGTACTGGGGAAAAGCCATGGCCCTTTACTACCAGCTCTGGGAATTCCCGAATGATAAAACTCTGAAAGAGGGCCGCAAAGATATCGAGAAGGCGTTGAAGCTTCACGCGGCCAATCTGCGGGAACAGGGTTTCCTTGAGGCTGCCGCCGCTTTCTTTCAGAAGAAATCCAAAATGACTCACGCCGAGCGTACCCAGGCCTACACCGCCGCTCTTGAACATTTCTACAGCGCCAATCCCGGTGACGCCGAAATCGGCTCGTTTTATGCCCTTGCGCTTGTCTCCCTGGCCGAGCAAGACAGCGACACCACCCTAAACCTGCAGAAGGCCATCTCCATCCTCGAACCGCTGCTGCAGCAGCATCCGGACCACCCGGGCGTTGCGCACTATATGATTCACGCGACCGATCGCCCCGAATTCGCCGCCCAAGGCCTCGACGCTGCCCGCCGCTACGCAGCCATCGCACCGGACTCCGCCCACGCCCTGCATATGCCTGCGCACATTTTTGTTCGTCTCGGCCTGTGGCAGGATTCCATCACGTCGAATATTGCCGCAAACGCCTCCGGCGCTCATGCCGCGGAAATGCACCAAGCGGAATCTCACTATCAGACCCATGCCATGGACTTTCTGAGTTACTCCTACCTCCAGAGCGGCCAGGAAGCTAAAGCCCGCGAAGTCATCGAAGACACCCGCCACGTTGTGGGAGCGAGTGATGAAGATAAAGCCGACCACCGCGCCTATCTTGCCGCGCGCACTGCGCTTGAATTGCACCGCTGGAAGGAAGCAGCCACCTTGCCGATTCCGGCGATCCGCAAAAACTGGAGTGACACCACGTATTGGGCTCGCGCCATCGGCGCAGCGCGCAGCGGCAACGTGGCTAGCGCGGAATCTGACGTCAAGGAACTTACCGAGCTCGTCGCCGACCGCGAGAAGCGCTCGAAAAAGAGCGGCTACACCGTCTCCACGGAAAAGGCCAGCGATCTCCGCGAAGCCGAAGCCTGGCTGGCCTTCGCCCAGGGAAAGTCTGACGAAGCGCTCGAGGAGTTGCGCGCCGCCGCGGACCGTCAGGACAAAAATGGCGGCGAATCCGTCGGCATCCCCGCGCGCGAAATGCTCGCCGACATGCTACTCGAACTCAAGCGTCCGGCCGAAGCCATTGCCGAATACAGGACGGTCCTGAAGAATTCGCCCAACCGCTTTGACGGTCTTCTAGGTGCCGCGCGCTCCGCCGAAGCAACCGGTGACGCAGGGAGCGCCCAATCGTTCTACGCCAAACTCACCCAGGTCTGTGGCGCAGGTGCCGATCGACCGGAACTCGCCGAGGCGAAAACCTATCTCGCCCAGAAATAGAGCACCACTCTTTGTTGCGGGCCGTCGGATACAGCCGCCTTACTGAATCTTATTGTGCTGCGCGTTGCCGCCCCACGCGTACCAGCCGTCGGCGTCTTTGTTTCCCGTCTTCAGGCAAATCAGCCGCCCGTCGGAGGTCCCGGCATAGACGTTTCCCTTCGCCAAAACGGGCTGAAACGCAATCGGAGCCTTCAGCGCATAAGAAAATCCGATAGTGCCATCGCTTTGCCGCACGGAGACCAGATGGCCATCCGCGCCAGCGAGATAGAGATAATCGCGGCCCACGGCCGGCGGCGAAAAAACTTGCCCGCCCGCGGTACCGTGTAACCCGACAACTTCCGCCTGCCACGTCTGGCGCCCGTCCGACGCCCGCACAGAATTGATGTAGCTCCCCTGGGCATTCAGGATTTGTCCCTTGCTAACCGCTGCGCGCGAACCCTGAAATGCCCAAGCGCCAACCACGGAATTTACGCCGACAGCGTCGTTGGCCTGCGCCAGCTTTGCCGAAGGCGGAGCCGCGCTGAAGCCCACTGAGGAATCCAGAGAATGCACCGCCTCGGCCGAAAGAGCCACACCGCCTCCGTTTCCCTGGTTGAGGTATTCGGCTTTGCTCTTGGCGATCAACTCCTTGTCGCGAGCGTTTCCTTGTTTGGCGTCCACACGTGCAAGGCCCTCTACCGTTTCTTTTCCCGCTAAGGTCTTGCGCGTTTCGTAGAGCTGCCCGTTGGCAATCACCGGCGCGCTCGTGGCTGCATTTACCTTCACCCACACCACCGAGCCGTCCCCGGCATTCAGGGCATACGAAGTCCCGTTGAAGGTCGTGAAATAGACCGTCCCGTCGGAGATCACCGGCGCGGTAATTACGTCGCCGAAAATTTCCTGCTCCCAGATATGCCGGCCGGTGCTGAGTTCCGCCGCGAGCAGCCGGTGGCTGCCGCCCGGCGACGCTGGCCGGGGATGAAATTCCACCGGCTTCTGAGGCCGCTCCGTGGCCGCCGGATGGGCCATAAACAGCACGCCCTTATCAATCGCCGGCTGGCTCATCAGCGGATCGCCCAGCCACTCCTGCCAAATCACGCGTCCTCTTCTCTCATCCACCACCACCAGCGTGCAGCTCTCGGTGTTGAAGGCCACCATTCCGTCGGCCACCACCGCCGCGGTCGGTCCGTCGTCGCCCGTTTGGATCTTCCAAATGATTCTTCCCGTCTCGGAGTCTACGGCGTAAAACTCGTGCGAGCCGTAGCCACCGCCGACAAAGAGCATCCCATCGGCATAGGCCGGCGTGGCGATGGGTCGCCCGCCGGGGAGCCGCAGCACCCAGCCGCTCTTTCCGTCGGGAGTGCCGAAGGAAACGGCTTCCCAATCGCGGCTTGTCGCCGGGAGATTCACATTCATGGCCTTGTTCAAATCGATTCGCTGCCGACTGGCCTTGACTGACCCATCGGCAGCCTGGCCCGGGGCCGTCGCAGCGGTCTTTACCACCTGCCGCGAATCCGGCCTAAGTAGGGCCGCAGCACCCAGGAGTAAGCTAATGCTGGTCGATAGCGATAACGTCCAGGCGGTTGGGGAAGACACGAGAACCTCCACGGCGCAACGCGCTTGTCATCATCAGTCGCGCCTGGAGGTAGAACGCCCTGGGTCGTAATTCTTGCAGAGCCCGGGAGACGAGCCGGACATTTCGCTGGCAATGGCCAGCCCGTCCACCGCTAGGCTCCTGTTTCTAGAAATGAAAGCCCAGTTCCGCCGTGTAGCTGCGCGGCGTTACAAAGTGCGTTCCGCTGAACGTCGACAGGAAGTTATAGAGCGCGGTCTTATTCGTCAGGTTGATGACCGTGAGGCGAAGGCTCCACTTGTAGTGGTCACCGTGGAACAGGTCATCATCGCCCACGCTGGCATCAAACAGGTGGCGTGGAGCGACCCGCGGAGGATTGTGATCGTCATTCTCCGTTCCTGGAGCCGGTATCTTGAGCCGCGTCGACCCGTAGAGAGATGGGTCGCACGTCACCAGCGGAGCGCTCAACGTTGGGAAAACACTCCCGCAGAAGAGCCCGGCCTGCATCTGCTGGTCTGCGGAAAGCCCGGTGAGATCCACTGGGGTCGTGGTGTCCGCCGCAAAGGGAACCGCGCCAGCCACAAGGCCGCTGTCATAGCGCCAGTTGAACGCCATCCACGGGCCGCGTTTCCACGGCTGATATTGCAGGTGCGTGGTCTGTTGAAAGTTTTGGTCGTGATCGATGCGGAAAACAGGTCCATCGCTGGTGCCTAGCCCGCCGACCTGGGGTTGAAAGTAGCGAGCGGAGGCATGGCCCATAACGGTCAGTACCGTGAAGCCATGGAAGATGGGCACGCTGACGCGCGCGTTGAACCCGCTGATCTTCGAGTTGTGCCAGCCAATCGGAAAGAAAATCGGCGTGTTCAGCAGGTCACTGAAGTCGTAAGCGTTGTGCGTGTACTTCCAGAGGTAGTCGCCGTCGACGACGAGGTATCTTCCGAACGCCTGCTGGAGTCCTGCATGGAATTCGTTGCGCTGACCGGCGCGAATCGGCCCCGAGGACCCACCAAAGATGGCGTCCAGGAAAGGATTACCCGTCACGCTGGCAACCACCAGGTTTTCGTTAAAGGGAGTCTCAAGGATGCGAGCGTAGGAAACGCGCATAACCGTATTGCTCGGCTTGAGGTTGTAGGAAATCCCGGCACGCGGTTCGATTTGTGATTCTTTGGTGAGGCCTCGATATAAATCGCCGCGTACACCCACATTGAAGGACCAATTGCCCTTGGTAATGGTGTCCTGCAGATAGAGAGCGATCTCTCGAACGTCCCCGCGCCCGTGGAAACCGAATAGCACGCTTTGTGCAGTTGTGCAGCCGTCGCCTGCTGCAGGCGTGGGTCTTGTCAGGTCCACGCAACCCAGGATCGGGATGAAGGCCGGCACAGCAGGTGGAGGGTTCATAACGCTGCCGTCGTTCGGTTGGAGTCCGGCTGCCTGGCACTGAGATGGGTCTGTCAGGCTGGTATCGCCGGATCCGACCAAGTCCCCCGCGGCGTTTGCCACCAGACACGGCGAATTGATCGTCGGGTCCGTAAGTCCGAGGCTGAAGTCCTCCGTCAATAGCGTGTGCTCGAAGGTCGCTCCCATTTTCACGTTATGGATGCCCTTCACATAGGAAAGATCGCTGCGCAAGCCCAGGTTGGTCAGCTTACGCTGTTGAGTGGCGGTCGCAGAAACGTCCGCCAGAGGATTTGCGCTGGGATAATAGTTGAACTGGTCGTGGCGTGCGAAAAAGCCGACATTGAGCAAGGTGCTGGTGCTGAACAAGTGCGTCCAGGTCGGCGCGACGTTGTACGTCTTGATTTGTGCGCGCTGATCCTGGTTGGATGCCAGAGCGTCGAACGAGTCTGGATTCTGGAACCAGGACCGGGTATAGCCGGCGTTCAGGTGCACGGAATCCGCATTTGTAAACTGGAAATCCACGCGGTCGAATACGTTCTGCTCGTTGCCCTTGGAATG
>QHZC01000171.1:4285-6661 GCA_003224515.1 Acidobacteriota bacterium | reverse complement strand
ATCCACACCTGGTGCACGTGGTTGTGCTCGTCGTAGTACGAATAGTGAGGGTTCAGCGAATTGCTGTCGAATTCGACGTCGGCATCTGATTCCTCGGCGTGCAGCAAAGCTTCCTGGATGCTCCATTCCCCCGCGGTCTCGTACCCTTTTTTCGGCGCCGAGGCCCAGTCGTAGGCATAGTTCGCGATCCCCACGACAATTTTCTGCGCGGGAACCACGTCCAACACCTGGCGCAGGTTTTCGACAAACCAGTCCTGTGAAGCGATGGGGCCCGGCGGGGAATACGGCCAGTGCTGGTCAAAATTCATGAGCTCGATGGCGTCGCATTGTTGGCCGAAGTATTCGTAGTCGTAGGAGTCGTCGCGGGCGGGCAACGCGATCATTAATTTCAAGCCCTTGGAGTGAAGCGCGGGGGCCAACGCGGCGATAAGTTCGCGGAGGTGTGCCTGGCTGGCGTCCGGCACTTCTTCAAAATCGACGACAATGCCTGCCTCGTGCGACTCAACCGCGTATTCCGCAACGTCCCGAACCAGTCTCTGCCGCGCAGCGGAGCTCGCCAGCATCTCCGCCATTTCCTTGATGCGCCATTCCACCCCGTCGTAATTGTTCAGCATGCCCATCATCAGCAGCTCGATAGGCGGATTGAACGACTTTATCCACTGGTGCAACTTGTCGTCCTTCAGCAGCGAGATGGCCTCGACGGGCGAGGCTTTCACCCGGTTCTGCCCTCGTTCGTAATCCACGATCGTCAGCGCGCCGTCCGGCGTGACCGCGTGTAGTTGCTCGGGAATCAAAAGGTCAATGTCCTTGTAATGTTTCTTCAGGGAGGCGAGGCTGTTGGGATCCCAGCTCACGAAAAACGCCGCACGCAATGGATCGTAGCTCGCGGGCACGGTTCCGATATTCGCCACCCGGCGATGCCGGCCTTCTCGCGCGGACACTGGCTTCTTTTTCGATTTCAGGGCATGGTATGCGGGCTTGGTGTCCGGCAAAAGACCGGCGGGCAACTCCACGCTGACGGCAATGGTCACGAAAAAATAGGCCAGCAGCAACGTCAAGAGTGCGCCCGTGATTTCCACCACGCGCCGCGTGCGGCGCCAGCGGACACGCTCCGCGTCGTAAAAGATTGGACCGCGTTCCTTCATTTCCTTTTTTAACCCGGCGGCACGGCAGGCAAATATACTTCAGGCTGGAGCTGAGTCCGTCTGCGCGATTCCGTCCGCTCTATTGTAAGATGCGTGGCATTGATGAAGCGAATTTTCTCGCATCCTCTTGCCGCGTTAACCGCGGGCCTCTGCCTGCGGCTGTTTTTCGTTCTGAAGTTTCCCGCCAACTCCGGCGACACGGTTCTTTATGAGCAGATCGCCACGAACTGGCTGAAGCACCACGTCTACGCGATGACCGTCGGCGGTGAGATCACGCCGGTTAATCTGCGCATGCCGGGTTATCCGGCGTTTCTGGTTGCCATCTATGCTCTGACGGGACACACCGGCCCGGATGCGCGCACTTGGGTGATGCTGGCGCAGATCGGCGCGGATCTTCTTTCCTGCCTGGTGATCGCCAGGTTGGCGGCGCTTTTGGCGTGCAGCTCCGAAGACTCCGCGCCGAACAAAGGTGTGTACTCCATTGCGCTCTGGCTCGCCGCTTTGTGTCCCTTCACCGCGAACTACACGGCAGTGCCCCTGACCGAAGTCTTTGAGCCTGACTTTCTCGTGGCGGGGCCCCATCTGCCTTTACGGAAGAGCGTGGAATACACGGCATTGGGAGCCGGATTAACTGCCGGTGTAGGGACGCTATTTCGCCCTGAAACACCGATCGTGCTCCTCAGCGCGGCGATTGTGTTTGGTGGAATCTTCTTTCTTCGGAGTTTCCGGCGTTTGCTTTCAACTGGCCTGGCCATGGCGCTCGGCTGCTTGATGGTTCTCTCTCCCTGGGCGTTGCGCAACTGGATGACATTGGGCGAACCGCAATTTCTCGCTCCTAAGAACTCAAATCTGCCGGGGGAACTGGTTCCGAACGGCTTCATGGCCTGGGAAAAGACCTGGCTTTACCGTGTCCGCGATTGCTATTTGGTGCCGTGGAAGCTGAACGAAGAATCCATCTCTGTGGATGACATTCCAGAGCGCGCCTTTGACACGCCGGAAGAAAAGCAGCGCGTGGCGATGATCCTCGAGCAGTACAACAATGATCTAACCCTGACGCCGGAAGAAGACGCCGCCTTTGCGCAACTGGCGCGCGAGCGCATAGCGCGCCATCCCTTGCGGATGTATCTCTGGTTGCCCGCTGCGCGCGCCGTCACCATCTGGTTTACGCCGCGGATTGAATTGCTGCCGGTTTCAGGACACGTTTTTCCGCTTGCGCAAATGCGCGAGGATG
>QHZC01000171.1:3693-4265 GCA_003224515.1 Acidobacteriota bacterium | reverse complement strand
CTGAATTTATTCTATGTAGGGCTAGGCGTCTGGGGCGCTGCGCGGCTTTGGCGTTCGAATCCAACGGCCCGGCCTATGGTCGCCTTCCTGGTGCTATTCATTGTGCTCCGCACGGCCTTTCTGACCACACTTGAAACGCCTGAGCCACGCTATGTTCTGGTTTGTTTTCCGGTATTGATGGCGCTCGGCGCGCAGGTGTTTGCCCGCCGTTCCGAGGCCCAGTAGCACGGACTTTAGTCTGTGCTCTTTTCTTCCGCCACAAAATCGCACATGCTATAGCCGGTGCTACTGTTTTTCCTCGAATGGTTCGGGGTGAATCGTGACGCGATAGATCTGCGGAAACGCTTCCTTTACGCGGTCTTCCAACACTGCGGTTACATCGTGTATCTGGGTAATCGGCAGACTGCCTTTCATTGTGCAGTGGCAGGACGCCAGAATGTGGTGTTCGACCTGCCGGGCTCGGACATCGTGGCAGTTCACCAGCTCATCGAATTCCGACGGCAGCCGGTTGAGGAACTCCTCGATCGCCCGAGAAAGCTGCTTCATCTCGCCCACACCTGTGTCCGGCGTGG
>QHZC01000171.1:0-3656 GCA_003224515.1 Acidobacteriota bacterium | reverse complement strand
GACTGGCGATGCGCCTGGCGCAGACTCAAATTCTCATCAACCTCCAGGTGCAGCTCAATGAAGAGTTGCCCTTCCTGTTGGACGGCGGTCAAGTCATGAATCGCGAGGCCCAAGCTCTGGGCCGCCGCGCGAATCGCTTCGAATAGGTGCTCGCCCTGAGGTGCGCGAGGTTCCGCGTGCACCATCACGTCTGCGGGAACGATCTCGCCAATGCGTTTTTCGATGGCGTCGCTCAGGGCATGCACCTGCTCAAGGCTAGCCGTCCGCGCCACACTCACGGTGGCGTCGACAAAGTGGCGATTGCCGGCGCGGCGCACGCGCACACGATCGACATCCAGCACCCCATCCATGCGCGCAACGGCCTTGGCGATTTCCTGCTGCAAGCCTTGCGGTGCCGCGTCCAACAAGGCATCCAGCGTGCGTCTGCCGAGCTGTGCGCCCACCCATAAAATGACGGCCGCAACGGTCAGGCCCGCCAAGGCGTCGGCGTAATTCAACCAGGGCAAGTTCCATGTTTCACCAGTCCAGACCAGTCCGACACCGACGATAACCACGATGGTGCTCCACACATCTGTCGAAAAATGCAGCGCGTCGGCCTCCAGGGCGTCGCTGGAATATTTTCGAGCGACACGCTCGAGGGCCCGCGCCCGCGTTAGATCGATCGACAAAGCGACCAGCAGCACCAGGATCGCAGTGACGCTCGGCTGGATATGCACGCTGCGGAAGAATAGCCGGTGAAACGCCTCATAAACGATGTAGAGAGCCGTCAGCGCCAGCAGTCCGGTCTCGACGAATGCGGAGAAGTTCTCGAACTTTCCGTGCCCGTAGGGATGCTTCTCATCCGCCGGCTGGTCGGACATCCGCAGGGAGAGGAACGTGATGATCGCGGCAAGCAGGTCGAGACCGGAGTGCAACGCCTCGGAAAGAACGCCCAAGCTTCCCGTCCGGACGACCAAGAACGTCTTGAAGCAGACCAACAGCAGAGCCGAGCCCACGCTCAGGAGCGCGGCCCGCTTTTTTTCCCGGCCTTCCTCGACCTGGTTGATCGCTTTCATTGCCCGCCTAGACTACCTCAACTCCCCTCATTCTCCCGAACGCGCGGCTCCTCTTCTGCCTGCATTCCATATCTCGCGAAGATCCGCTATCTCAGCTTCACGTTTCAGTTTCATCGCGCGGTACTTGCCTGCGAAGCCGAGACGATGTACTTTCTCGCCGGGTACCAGAAGACATGCTTATGATTCGCCGAGCCTCCCTTTCGATTGTTCTTGCTCCGTTTGTTACTACCTGCGCTCATGCGCAAGCTCCAGCCCCTTCCCCGGCGGCCCGTGTATGGAATACCCTGTCCGCTCCAGCGATGGATCCCGTAAAATCAGCGCACACCGAGAACCTTGAGATCGTCCGGGATCGCGTGCACATCACACTTCTCGACGGCGCGATTCAATTTGCTCAGCCGGTGAACGGCGTGACTTTCGGAGCCGCATTTCACGGGAAAGGGAGAGTCCAGGTTGCGCCGCCGAACCCCATCGAGGCACAGCAACTGAAGTTGTTCGAGAAGCAAGACAAGCTGGATATGTCGTTCACCGATGCCACCTTCAGCTTTACGGATGGCTTGGCTGACGATGTAGCGAAGCAGGTGAAATGGCAGACTTCGGGCGGCCTGAATGACGATTTCTACGCCAAGCGCCAGAAGGATCGCGAAGATCTTGGCGAGTCCGCCGTGCCGCGCCTGTGGCAGGGAGTTTTGTCGGCGGACCGCGTTCGAACCGCTTACTTTCTCGCGGATTTGAAGGTTGCGGGGAAGGACTGGGTGGAATTTCATGAGGACGCCCTGGACCCGGAAGAGATTACTGTCGGCCGCTGGGTGGACGTCGGGCCCGTCAAACTCTTTGACGTCTGGATGAGTTTTCCCGCGGGCGCTAAGACCACCGTGGGGGCCTGGAAGGATGCGCAGACTAAAGAAGATTTCTCTATCCGCGGCTACCACATTGACGCCGGAGTTAGTTCGGGCGCCGAGCTGAACGCCACCACGCGAGTTGATATCGATCCTCGTCTCACTGGCCAGAGCGTGCTTATCTTCGATCTGGACTCCAACCTCAGACTTGATTCAATCAAAGACGCCAAGGGAAGGGCTCTGAGTTTTTACCAGTCTCGCGAAAACAAAGACCGCTCCCAGTCTTACGGCAACTATGCTGCCGTCGTACTCGCTCAACCCCTCCAGCTTGGTGAGCCACAGTCGCTTGAATTTCACTACGCGGGCAAACGTGCCATTCGCAAGGCCGGCAACGGTAATTATTTTTGTGAGAGCTCCGGCTGGTATCCCGAGCGCCCCAACAGTTTCTCGGCGCGCGCGGACTTTGATCTGACGTTTCACAGTCCGAAAAATGCAGTATTGGTAGCCACGGGTGAAAAGACCAGCGAAACGGTGGACGGAAACACACGCGTCACGACTTGGAAGAGTGAGATTCCACTGGCAGTGGCTGGTTTCGGCTACGGCGACTATAAGGTCGCTAACGACAAGGCCGGCGAGGTCGCCGTGGATATTTACGCCAACAGAGAGCCCGACGACTTGATGGCTCAGGTGCAACGGGCTTTCGAATCCGGTGCAGTGCAAGGCGCGGTCGGCAATCTTACCCCCTCGGCCATGGCCAAGACCATGGGTCAGGAGATGGCCAACACGATCCGCTTGTTTTCTCTCTATTTCGGTCCTTATCCTTACAAGCATCTCGCGGTCACCAGCCTCCCGATCAGCTATTCTTACGGTCAGGGTTGGCCTGGCCTGATTTACTTGTGGTCGGGTTCTTTTTTAGATGCGACTCAGCGCCACGAGATTGGTCTTCCCGACGGCGTTCAACTCACCGATTTTTTCCGAGCCCACGAAAGCTCCCATCAGTGGTGGGGCCACCGTGTCGGGTGGAAAAGCTATCACGATCAGTGGCTTTCGGAAGGCTTTGCGGACTTCTCTGGGATTCTTTACGTGCAGTATCGCCAAAACATGAAGGAAGCACTGGCACGCTGGCGCAAAGAGAAAGAACTGCTTCACAACAAAGACCTCCATGGTCACGTAATTGAATCGCTGGGGCCCATTTGGATGGGCCGGCGGATCAGATCTTCCGCAACTGGGCCCGGATCGTATCAGGATTTGGTCTACTCGAAGGGTGCCTATGTATTGCACATGCTTCAATTGCAGCTTGTGGACTCGCGCAACCCCGATCCCGACCACCTCTTCAAGGACATGATGCAGGACTATTGTAAGACGTTCGATAACCAGGCGGCCTCCACCGAAGACTTCAAAGCCATCGTCGAAAAACACATGACCCGCGGCATGGATCTGGATGGCAACCATAAGATGGACTGGTTCTTCAACCAATACGTATATGGCACGGGGATCCCGCAGTACAGCTTCCACACTTCGGTCGAGGCTACTCCCGACGGCAAAACCCACGTCAAGGGAGAACTGACTCGCTCTGGCGTGCCGGATACGTGGAAGGACGCGGTGCCGCTGTATGCCCACATGGGTGACAAAACGGTCCGCCTGGGAACGCTCGGCGTAACGCATTCCAGCGAACCGGTGGACATCACCTTGGCAGGAAAAATCGACCGCGTCTCCATCAACGACTATGAAGATCTGCTCGCGGATGTGAAGGAGTGAAAACTTC
>QHZC01000165.1 GCA_003224515.1 Acidobacteriota bacterium | reverse complement strand
ACGTGTCGGTTGCATCTTGCAGCGAACGGGAATGTGCCCGGGCATAAATGCCCTGCTGCACTGATAGCGCAGTCCCCGTTCCTCCCTCAGAAGCCCCGGTTGGAGGACGCTCGGCTCACACTTGAGGAAAACTATTCGTCAAGTGTGACGACCAGCGGCAGTGAGTTTGTGCTGTCGATGCCGAGGGCCACTACCTCGGAGGATGAGACAACGTAAAACGCCAGCGTCTTGCTACCCAGAAGGGCGTCGGGCGCGGTGACGGTTCCCCTGCCGTCGTTCTGATCAGTTACAGTAAACGTTCCCGATGTAGGGACCGTCCCCGGAGATTCGAGATCTTCCGCACCGTTGAAGATCCCGAAATTGTCCGAGCCGCCGTTGAGACCAAGCACGACCAGACCATTCATGCTCGCCGCGGTAGCGACGGCAGTTCCTCCCATGAGTGTCCCATTTATCCCGGAAACCGCAAAGGGCGGCACTGCGATCTGTTGTACAAAAGGGCCGCTCCGGCCTCTCTTGCTGCCGTCGTTTGCCGGCTGCTCGAGAATGAAACCAAAACTCGGTGACCCTAAGTAGAAGATGAAACTGTAAGTCACGCTGATGCCCGCGGAGTTGGTGATGAAAATTGACAAGGTGCCTCGGCCAAGCGATTTAATCGAGAAGTTTGCCGGCCCGGTCGGAGCGCCGAACGGAGTGGGTAGGTTACTTGGCACTGAGCCGCCATCATTGGAGTCAAAGAGCCCTGTAACACTTCCACTGGTCTGACCGAATATAGATTGACTGGAGAATTTCCCGACTGCGGCACTCGCGTGACCGTTGCTCGTGATGCCAACCAGACTGAAGACGTACGATCCATTCAGCGATGTCTGACTGAAGGTTATGGGCTGGCCGTTGCCATCAACTGCGATTGCGCGGACGACGCCAATCAGAATCGCCTCATTGCTACCCAATGCGTTCGGGTCCATGCGGAGCGCGTAAAACGTTTGGCCATCTACGATTAGAAGTTAACCAGATGCGTAACTCCACCGGTAATGTTGAAAGCTCCGCGGACTTGTTCGGCGTCGACGCCTTCCTCTCCTCCCAACTGCGTCGGCCGAGGCGAGGTCTCATCATCACTGGTGCTGGTATTGCCAATGAATCCCCCGCTTAAACCTCCTGGTCCTCCGTTGAGGTCGAGCCTACCAATGAGTGCTCTATGAACGGCACTGGTACCAACCCCAGCAGTCCCCGTAAGGGAGAAGACGTAGCTGCCAACAATCTTGCCGACGCCAAAGCCGTTAAAATTAGTGCCCCAAACCTGGAAATTGCCTGATCCGACGTAGGCGACAGGTGTGGCCGTGCCGTCTCACTCAATCAGGTCTCCGAAGGTACCGACCATTGACAGAGTGAAGGAGAAGTTCATCGTCGTTGGCGGCGGGTTAGTAGTCGGAGCGTCGACCACGGCGTCGGACTCGTTACCGCCAGCTTTGCGGTTCCGTGGCGCGAGCTGTCCATATCGTAGCTACCAGTAAACTGCACTTGCGCAAATGCCGTCTGCGGTGAACCGGCCGATGATGCCAAAGGGAAACCCCGCAGAAGAAGAAAAAAACCTGAGCCGGAATATGAACGCCCCCCTTGAAGACATTGTTATTGCTTCCGCTTCCGCCTACTCGACGGCGCCCCCGTTACCGCCTCCTCCGTGGCTGCTGGGGCAAGCGACGAAAACCAGGCTAAGGAAAACGGTAGAGAGGAACAAGGCACGAGGTTGGTGTGCACGCATGTCCAGCTCTAAAGAGGCTAAAGAGTAATCAGCCATTTCGGGGCGGATACAAGTCGTGCATCCTAGTGCTAGCAAGTGGAAAGGTCAAGCATTCCGCACAGAAGGATGCTGAGGCGACCCCCGAGGCCAGAGGTTTCTTTCACTTCCGGATGCTGTCGTTCACGTTCCATTAGAGCGTTGCCTTGCTCAGCTTACGCCCTGGTAAAAATCTGGGTGGAACCTGGCACACACAAGCCAACGGAATTTATTGTGGAGCGCCAAAAAGTCCAAAGTATGTGTTTAGCAGTATGGAACGCGACGCCGGCGGGCGCGCTTGGTGCCAGGCATATATTTGACCTTCCGAGGCGCGCAAAAGAGCGAGGAATTCGGCACAGGTGATTCGCCTGTGTGCGACGATCTGTCTACGTTTTTGTAGCATACGGGGCAAGATGCGAATTGCTCCCCCAATGCCCCGAAAGTAGGGTGTAAATGCGCCTTTCCGAACGGCAAAGCTGAACCACAGAATTTGAAACGCCAAGATCCGCGGAAGCAACTGCACCAAGATCCAAAGCGGATAATTCTTAACCATCAAAGAGAGCTGATTCCGCGTCAGAAGCTCGGTGATGTTCGGGTGGAGACGCTCTCCAAACGTCGCGCTCCCAATGTGATAGGCAACAGCTGAAGGAAGGTACAAGCCCTTAAACCCGAGTAGATGCGACCGAACGGCTACATCTACATCGTCAAGGTAAGCGAAGAAGTCCTCGTCGAGACCCCGTGTTTCCTCGAGCGCTGACCGTCGAAATAGGGTCGCCGCACCACAGCCCGCTAGCACGCGAGACTCCTTTTCAAACTGACCCACGTCAGGATCTCCGTGGCCCAGGCGATAGGCGCCTCCGCCAAGCAGTAAGGCGTCACCTGCACCATCGAGTCGCACCCTATCTGTGGCATTCAACAGTTTTCCAATAGCAAAGGCGTAGTGTTCGTCCCTCTCCAGAACAGAGACGAGCATCGGCAGAAAATCGGGTTCCAGCTCAACGTCATTGTTAAGGAGAAGCACATACCTGGATGAACTCGCAGCAAGGCCTCGGTTTGTAGCACCTGCCGTCCCGTAATTGGCAGACAGCAGAAGGCGGCGGGTGTTGCAAGGCAATGGATCTTCAGGGATCGAATCTGGCCGGGCATCGTTTTCCATGACAACGACTTCCCATTGGTCCGCAGACAAATTCTGCTTCGCAACAGACTCGATACAGCGTCGGGTCAGGTCTGGTCGGTGAAGCGAGGGGATGATGATGGAGATGAGCTTACGCTGAGGCGTTTGCATCACGTGCGAAGCGTTGATATTTCATTCTCAACTCCTGTTGAAAAATACCCTCCGTCGAAATGGAGCCACTGTAATTCCTACCCTAAGGCAAAACTTTCACATCTATATTGATGGGTTTAACCCCCACATCGTGAAACCAAGCGACGAGTTCAGACACTAACTCCAACGACAGAACATAATTCCCAGGTTGG
>QHZC01000164.1 GCA_003224515.1 Acidobacteriota bacterium | reverse complement strand
CAGTCCAATAATATTCTGCCGTTCACGGTGGGCTACGAAGTCGATCTCTTCGGCCGGCGGCGGCGCAGCATCGAAGCAGCCCAGGCGTCCTACCAAGCCGGGGCCGCGGATCTAGAAAATATTCGCCTGGTCATCACCGCCGAGCTCGCGGGCGATTACTTCACCTTGCGCCAGCTTGATACGGAACTGGGCATTCTGAACCGCACCGTCCAGAATCTGCAAAAAGGCCTGCAATTGGTGGATTCGCGGCACAAGGGCGGCGTAGCCTCCGGCCTCGACGTGGCCCAGGAAGAGACCCTGCTGAATACCACTGAGACGCAGGCGATCCTGCTGTTGCAGCAGAGAAAACAGTTTGAGGATGCCATCGCCGTGCTGGTGGGAAAGCCCGCGCCGGATTTCCGTCTTCCGAGCAAGGAACTGGACTCCGCGCCGCCCTCGTTGGCCGCCGGGCTGCCTTCCGATCTCCTGGAGCGCCGTCCGGACATCGCCGAAGCCGAGCGCCAGATGGCCGTCGCCAACGCGCAGATCGGAATTGCCCGGGCCGCGTACTTTCCGTCGCTGAATCTTTTTGGAAATGGTGGCTGGCAGGCTGCCGACATCGCCAAGCTCCTCAATGTGCAGGGCACCTTTTGGGCGGTTGGCGCAAATGTGGCGGAGACTATTTTCAGCGGTGGCTCCCGGCGCGCCCAGGTGCAATTCGCAAAGTCCGGCTACGACGCCAGCGTGGCTGGCTATCGCGACACCGTCCTGAACGCTTTCCGCGAAGTGCAGGACGGCGTTACCGGCTTGACCGTTCTGGACCAGGCCAAGCAGTCACAGCAGCAGGCCGTCGACTCCGCCCGGCGTACTCTGGACATCGCCAACAGCAGATACACCGGCGGGCTCGTGAGTTACCTGGATGTGGTCAACGCGCAGCAGAATCTGCTCAACAACGAGCAGGAGCTCGCCGTCATCCAGGGCCAGGAGCTCGTCACCAGCGTCCTGCTCATCAAAGCCCTCGGTGGCGGCTGGGACGCCTCCAGCCTCTCCGCCGTCCAGGTGAAGTCCAAGCTCAAAGACGTCGTCGCCCCTTGACGTCCTCCCCGCCGCTTGCGGCGAGGATTCCTACGGAGCCGGATGTTTAGTCCGGTCTCTTCGGTGGGTTCCTGCTTCACAGATCAGCCTTACTGCGCCGCATCTCCACAGGCTTCACATCGGGCCTGTCCGGCCCTAGGTCTTTTTGGGACGAGAGGAGTCTAGGATGGAGCGGAAGAAAAAAGCAAGCCTTCTATCCCCGGCCGGAACGCCGGGGCTTTACGGCCAGTTTGGTAAAGAAAAAAACAAGCTCTCCTCGGATGCCGGTTGGCGCGGCGCCCGCTCACGGATTGCTGGTGTCGTGGGGCGAGATGACGCGGCCGTATTCGGATGCGCGGCTGAGCCGGTCAAACATTTGGTACGCGGCGTTGGAGATGCGGATGATGGCTTTCCCGCCATCGTGTTCACGGCGGAGATAGGTGGTCATCACGCTGATCACGTACGGGCGCTTGCCTAGGAAGACGATGCCCGAATCGTTGCGAACGCCTTCGAGCTCTCCGGGCTTGTTGGCGACGCGAAGATCCTCCGGCAATTCCCTCGGAATATAGCTCTCCTTGTGAATGCTGAGAAGATTGAAATAATCCTCGGTGAATTGCTTGTTCAGAACTTTTCCGCGGTAGAGCTCTTCGAGCAGCAGCATCATCTCGCGCGGCGTCGCAATGTTTTCGCGGCCCTCGGTCGCGGCTTTCAAGTCCATCATCTTGCGCCGCAGGCGCGTGTGCGTGAGCCCCAGCGAATTGAGCAGGGCGTTCACATTTTCCATGCCGATGCGGTCAATGATGATGTTCGTGGCGGAATTGTCGCTCACGGAAATCATCAGTGCCGCAACGTCGCGTAGCGTGAGCCGCGTCACGCCGGCAGTGAGCGCGCCGGCGACACCGCTTCCGCCAACAAGATCAGACGATTCGAGCGTATAGAGATCGCCGAGCTTAAGTTTGCCCTGCTGCGCTTGGTGATAGAGCTCGGCGAGAACGGCGATCTTGATGGAGCTGGCCGTCGGAAGCACTTCATCCGCGTGGAACAAGTAATTTTGCCCCGTCGTGAGGTCGAGGATGGCCACGGCCAAAACGCCGTCGAGGTTGCGATCGACGTCTTGGATGGTGGCTTCCAGCTTTTGCCAAAGAATTTGCTCTTTCTCCTGCGGCGTTTGTTGTGCCCGTACAGGTGAAGGAAGCAGGCCGGCGACGGTCAACAAGGCAATCGAGAGAATTCGTCTGAGCATGGTGACCTCGGCCGGATTATAAGGCCTAAGCGCACGTCGAACGAGCGAAGAAAAATCACCCTCTTAGAAAGGAGAGCTCTGCGTTGCTCGACTCGGCGGATGGGCGTACTGAATGGGCAAAACAAATTTCATGCTCCTGGAATGAAGGGGCTGCCCGGGAGGACAATGAATTAGGCACTCACCCGACAGCGGAAAGCCGCACCGGCAGATTTACGGACATCGGGCAAAGGTGGGACCGCCGGCATGGCAATTTCTGGAGAGAAGACTTATGCGCAAGATCATAACCGTCGCTTTGTTCATAGCTTTGGCAGGAGCGCTCACGGTCGCAGCACCGCAGCGGGACCGCGACGACCACCGTGACCGCGATGACCGGCACGACAACGGCAAGCACAAAGGTCAGGAGAAACGTGAAGTTCGCGGCGACAACGACGGGCACGACAACGGCAAGCACAAGGGCTGGGACAATCCGCACAACCCCCATGCTAGCTGGGATTCCGAGCACGACCGCATCCGGCCAGGGCGCGCTTATCCGCACGGTCATTATGAGCGCGTCAAGGAGGTATTCGTCGCGCGGCGGATCGACTACCGCACGCGTCGCGTGGTCCTTTACGACAATTCGAACTGGGTAGTAGCCGCCTACGACCTCGATCGCTGCCGCGATTGGGAATGGGACCGCGATCGCGTATACGTCTACGACGACGATCACCACCCCGGCTGGTATTTGCTCTTCAATGCCCGACTCGGACGCTACGTCCACGTCGAATATTTCGGCCTGCACTAGATAACTCGTTCTGCAGGAATCCTGCGCAGTTGAATACGCTGTTAGTGAGGGAGGGGCAAAGTCATTTGGCTTTCTCCTCTTTAATTTATACATGTCTCAGCAGCGAGAAGTGCAGCTCCCACTGTGGTCGCTCGACAGATCAGAGGTTATCGAGGAAGAATTGGGTGACACGTTGCATCAGGACGCGGCGCGCTGGTGGATCGCTGACCCCATGGCCCCGGCCGGGAAATGCCAGAACCTCAACGTATTTTCCTGCCTCAATAAGATCGTTAAGCACCGATAAGGTGTTCGCGAAATGCACGTTGTCGTCGTCGGTTCCATGAGCGATGAGCAGTTTGCCTTTGAGCTGACTGGCATATTTCACCGGTGAAGAATCCTGATACCCTTTCTCGTTTTTCTGCGGCAGGCCAAGGTAACGTTCGGTATAGATGGAGTCGTAGTAGCGCCAGTCGGTGACCGGGCCGCCGGCAAATCCCACTTTGAAATCGTCGCCTGCTTCGAACATGGCGTGCAGTGTCATGTGGCCGCCGTAGCTCCACCCCCAGATCCCGACGCGATTGGCATCAACGTAGGGAAGCGACTTGAGATATTCGAGGCCGTCGCGCTGGTCGGAAAGCTCCTGTGCGCCCATGCGGAAGTGCAGCGGCGTTTCAAAGGCATGGCCCCGGCCCGCCGAACCGCGATTATCCAGTGAAAAAATGATATAGCCCTTTTGCGCCATGAGCTGGTGCCAAAGGAAGGTGGCGCCGCCCCAGGCATTGCGCACAACTTGAGCGTGCGGACCACCATAGGTGTAGACGAGGACAGGATACTTTTTCCGCGGATTGAAGTCTGGTGGCTTGATGATGCTGGCGTTGAGCTGGACGCCGTCCCGTGATTTCACGGTGAGAAATTCCACGGAAGAAAGACGGTAGTCCGCAAGTTCGGCGATTTTGTTTTCGTTAATAGTAGCGATGCGCGATCCATCGGCGCGGTAGAGGTCCTGGCGCGGCGGTGCCGCGGCGTTCGAATAGGTGTCGTAGAAAGCGGCAGCATGGGGTGCAAGGACCGCGGCGTGGGTACCTTGGTCCTTGGTGAGCCGGGTGAAACCAGTTCCGTCGAAGCCCGCGCGGTAGAGGTGGCGTTCCAACGGAGATTTTTCCGCGGCCGTGAAATAGACGAGGCCCTTGGATTCGTCGACGGCGTTCAGCGATGAGACGTCCCAGTCGCCCTTGGTGATCTGCGCGAGCTGTTTCCCTTCAAGATCGTAGAGATAGAAATGGCGATAGCCGCTTCGCTCGCTCGACCACAAGAAGCGCTTGCCATCCTTTAGGTAATAAAGATCGTCGCTGACGTTGATCCAATTGGGATCATTTTCGATGAGCGCGGCGCGGGTCTTGCCTGTGGCGGCTTCGGCGATTAGCAGATCAAGGGTTGTTTGCGTGCGATTGAGGCGCTGAATCGCGAGATGATTCGAATCTGTGAGCCAGTTCACGCGAGGAATGTAGACATCGGTTTCCGCTCCGGTGTCCATCACGCGAGGTTCCCCACTGCTTAGCGAGGCCACAAAAACGCGAACGATCGGATTGGCGCCGCCGGCGGTGGGATAACGCTCCATCTCGGCTTCGCCGCTGGGGGAAGAAAAATCGACCATCGGGTACTGCGAAACCTTGCGTTCGTCCATTTCAAGATAAGCGATCGCCGATGAATCCGGTGACCACCAATACGCGGTTTTGATCTCCAGCTCTTCGGGATAAACCCAATCGAGTTCGCCCTTGCGAATCTCTTCCGTGCCGCCTTGCGTGATCGCGCGTTCTTTGCCGTCGGCGAGATTCACGAGCCAGAGGTTGTGATCGCGGACAAAACTCACATTTCGGCCATCGGGAGAAATTTTGGGATCCGCGAGCGTGGCTTTACCGGAGACCAGCGTGCGCCCCGTTTGCGACTTTACATCCAGCCATGCAAATGCCGTGGGACCTTCAAACAGAATGCCCCTGCCATCGGGTGCCCATTGATATTGAGAAGGAGCCCGGCGCCCAAGCCCGGTGGCTTGTGTTGGCCTCGATGTGTCGGCCGGCAAAATCGCTTCGAGTTTGTCGGCCGCGACAAGAAGCCGCCGCTCCCCTGACACTGCGTCCATCACCCAAAGCTCGGTCTTCGTGTCTTTACCAGAGCCTTTTGACTCGAAATAGCTGAGCCCCTTTCCATCGGGAGTATACGCCAGCCCCTGCGTCAACCGCCCGCTCAGGCTCGGCTGCGCATAAATGCGCTCCACCGTTAGCGCTTTCCCAGCAGTGGCGTTCTGTGCTCGCGCCGGCGCAACTGCGATGCAAAACAGCGAGCAAAAGGTCAGAGAAATTATCCGACGGCTGAAACGCGATGAGCGCATGTCCTCATCCTCCAAAAAACGCGCCATTCTAACCTGTCGATGCATCGAAGCAAATGGAAGACTGCGGAAGAGAGCGCTGGCGATTATTGCAGCTCGGGGTACTCCGCCTTGGCTTGTTTCAAGATGGGATGTCAGGGTCGGTGTCTTTCCAACATTCAGCCCGGAGGCCAGCGGAAATTGCGGCCTCCAAGCAAATGCAAATGGAGATGGAAAACGGACTGGCCCGCGCCGCTGCCGTTGTTCAACACCGTGCGGTAGCCTCCGAGGAGATTGCGTTCGCGCGCAAGCTGTGCGGCGACCAGCTGCAACTTGCCCAGAACCGCTTGATCTTCGGGCGCGGCTTCGGTCAACGACTCGAAATGCTTCCGCGGACAGATCAGAATGTGGGTGGGCGCCTGCGGGCTGATGTCTTCAAAGGCAAAGAGATCAGCATCTTCGTAGACGATCTTAGACGGAATCTTCTTCGTTGCGATTTTGCAAAACAGACAGTCGGCGCTCATCGATTTCCTCCTGCGGGCAAGCCTTCGTCCAGACGCGTAACAAGCGGAGTAAAGCCTTGGCGGTCGCGGAGTTGCTCGCCAAACTGATGCGCCGCGTCTTCGCCGGAAATCCTGCCGACGCGCACGCGATAAAACACGCCGTCGGGAGAATCATATTGCTGAATGAAGATGGGCGAGTAGGAGGAGCTGAGGCGGTCGCGGAGACGTTCGGCGTTGCCGCGGTCGCGGAAAGCACCGACCTGCACAGTGAACGAGCCGACAGTGGGATCGACGCCGCCAAGAACTTCCACGCGCACCGGCACGACCCCGGCGTCAATCGAATCCACTTCCCGCGCGGCGGCAAGGGAGAGATCGATGATGCGATTGTCGACAAACGGGCCGCGGTCGGTGATGCGCACAACCGTGGACTTGCCGTTACTCAAGTTGGTGACGCGAACCATGGTTTCAAATGGCAGCGTGCGATGCGCTGCCGTGAGTTTATACATATCGTAGATCTCGCCGTTCGAAGCGTGCCGCCCGTGAAAGGGCACGCCATACCATGAAGCGTTGCCTTCCTCTGCGTAACCGGAGGGAACAGACGCGGGCGCGGTCTTGCTGCGCTTCGGGGAAGGCGTGGGCGAAGACGCGGGAGACGGTTCGGGAATATCAGTCGAGCGTTTCGCGCCATCAGCAGTTTCCGCGGGGGTCTCGGAAGGTTGCGCGGGAAGCGTCGGGCGGCGATCGGCGATCGGTTTGCGCGACGCGCAGCCGGAAGAATTAACGCAGAGCACACAGAGGAAGCAAAGCGCACAGAGAACCAAGCGTGGCTTATGTGAAAAATGCGAAAGCTGAACGAGTTGCGGCTGGGAAGCGCGTTTCGGCGAATGCCAAGTGACGGAAACTGTTTCCGGTGAAATCTTCAAAGCGCCGCCTGGGTCATGACGATGGCGGAGGCTGCGCTGGCGGAGGAGGCTGGCCGCGCTGCGCATGGTGTGCAGAGTTGCGCGCTTCGATCCACGCCGCCGCCTCGGCGAGCTTTTCGGAAACCTCGCGCAAAAATTGCGCCGTACGCTTTTCCGTTTCCGGCGTGACATCTTCCTTGACGAAACTCTTCACGCGCGCGAGTTCTTCATCAACTCGCTTGCCAAAGTCTTCGAAGTTTTTGATGCTCTTGAGCCGCGCGAATTCTTCGATAAGCGCCAGGTCCTCGGAAAAATCGCCAGGCAGAGAAGAAGCGCGGCGACTTGGGTATTATAGGAACGCGGTGTGCGGGTCGCAAGGAGGAGAATTGGCGCTTCCCTATCGGTGGCAGTGGCGCGTGGAGCGGTGGAAGAATTCGATGCGCGGATTTTTCGGTGGAGGTGACCAACAGCCGCGGCCCAAGATTTGCCCGGCTTGCGGAGCGCTGGTGGGAATCAGTGCGACGCGCTGCCACGAGTGTGGCGCGAGCCTGCGGTTTTCTCTGGCGGCACTGAGCAAGAAACTTTCCGGACTCTTCGGTGAACAAGAAACTCCCGTGACCTCCGCGCTGCTAGTCGCAAACATTCTGATGTTCGGCATCAGCTGGGTGGCCCTCGCCAATGAGAGGGGAGGCAGCGGCTTTCGGATCCTGTGGGGCATGGGCGGGGAGACCGTGTACCGTTTGGGTGCAAGCCATCCGTACCCGATTTTTGTTGGACACGAGTGGTGGAGACTTGTGACCGCCATGTTTTTACATGGTGGGTTAATTCACATCGGGTTTAACATGATGTCCTTGATGCAACTTGGTCCGGCTTTGGAAGAACTCTATGGTTCCGCGCGTTACCTGTTTCTGTATGTCGCAACGGGAGCCTTTGGCTTCCTCATCAGCGCCTGGTTTGGCAACTTCTCGCTCGGCGCAAGCGGCGCGCTGCTGGGGCTTGTCGGAGTAATGCTGGCAATCACCCCAAGGCGCGGCGGAGCCTACATGCGGGAGTTACGGTCAAGGTTGATCTCTTCGGTGGTCATCCTTTTTATTCTCGGGTTTTCCGGCGTGGGGATCGATAACTACGCGCACTTCGCGGGGTTGGCCGCTGGATTTGGACTCGGAAAATTGTTAACCGATCGCCAGCCGATGAATTCGACGGAACGCCGGACCGCCTATGGATTGGGATGGCTGGCAGGTATGGTTGTGATGGCATGCTTCGCTCTAATGATTTTCCATTATCGCGATACTCTGCCCTGGCAACAGTAGAAAGAAGTTTTTAGGCTCAAGGTATTCGCGTCCCCGGGTTGGCGTTGCGCCAACCTTCTTTTTTCGCTTGAATCCGCGCTTGTCATCCTTGCCGCCGCTTGGCCGCATGCTTTGTTCCTCACCTGCAATCCTCTTCCGCCATGCACCGTCAGATCTTTCCGAAGTTTTCTTTTGGCCCAGCATCCCGCAATTTGCGATACTGTTGGTCAAGACAGTAATGGATCCACACTCGATCGTCGTGGTCAGCCTGCACACACCCAGGGAAAAAGTGTGGGGCGAGCTCTTGGCCATCAACCCTTCCGGAGTTACCATCCGCGGCGTGGATTTAAATTCCTTCGATCATTTCGTCCGGCAGATCAACCAGCCCGACGGCGAGCGCATGGGCCTTCCCACCATTTTCTTTCCCATGAACCGCGTCGAGCGTATCTCACTTGACGAACCCTCCGGCTCCATCCCCTCAATGAACGAGCTTTTCGCGCGTAAAGTAGGGCGTTCCCTCTCCGACTATCTCGCGCAATTCGCCTGAACTGCGTTATCCTGAAGGACAATGCAAGGCCGCATTTGGACGGTACCCAATCAAATTACGTTTCTCCGGCTTGGCTTTCTGCCGCTGTTTCTCATACTCATGTCGTACGAGAGGTACCGATGGGCTCTGCTCGTTCTGGTCGTTGCGGGGCTATCGGACGGAATCGATGGGCTTCTCGCCCGCAGCCTCAATCAACGTTCCTCTCTGGGCGCGTATTTGGATCCCATCGCCGACAAACTCTTGCTCTCTTCATCATTCCTTATCCTCGCATTCAAGAAGCAACTCGCCTGGTGGCTCACCATCCTTGTTCTCAGCCGAGACGTCCTGATCCTCATTGTCGCCGTCGTGATTCTGCTCAGCTCCGGCTACCGGCCATTTCCTCCCAGCATTTACGGTAAGCTCACCACCGCCACCGAGATTATCCTGGTCTTCCTCGTCGTTTTAGGCGCTGCCTATCCCCATTGCCGCGTGGGTGTTGTTAACCACTTTTTTATCGATGCGGTTACGGTGTTGAGCATCGTATCCGGATTCCACTATTCCTTCACCACCGCCCGGCACCTGAGTGGTTCCACTCCTGAAACGAAGTGAAAAGCCGGTCCTTCAGATAGGCATGAGCTTGGGGCTGCCGGGAGGAACGAGCAATTGAGGCTCGGTGAGGGACTGGACTTGTTCGAGGGTGGCGTCGGGAGCGAGCTCGCGGAGAAGGAGGCCTTCGGGGATGACGTCGATGAGGGCGAGCTCGGTGACGATGTGATCGACGACTTCGACACCGGTGAGCGGGAGCGTGCATTTTTTCAGGATTTTTGGTTTGTTGTCGCGCGTGGCGTGTTCCATGGCGATGAACACGCGCTTGGCGCCGGCGACCAGGTCCATGGCACCGCCCATACCTTTGAGCATTTTCCCGGGGATGGCCCAATTGGCGAGGGTTCCCTTCTCATCGACCTGCAACGCACCGAGAACCGTGAGATCGACGTGGCCGCCGCGAATCATGGCGAAAGATTCGGCCGAGGAAAAATAGCAAGTGCCGGGGAGCTCGGTGACGGTTTCCTTGCCGGCGTTGATGAGGTCGGGATCGACTTCGGATTCGAGCGGATAGGGGCCGACGCCGAGCATTCCGTTTTCGGATTGGAGAATGACGTCCATGCCTTTGGGGACGTAATTGGCGACCAGCGTGGGCATGCCGATGCCAAGATTGACGTAGTAGCCGTCACGCAGTTCGAGGGCGATCCGGCGGGCGATGCGTTCGCGTTTTTGGTCTTCGGTCAGTAGCATAAAAAGTTCTCAGTTATGGATTTTTAGTCGTAAGTAAGAAAAACCAATACAGGCTCTGCGGTTAATTATCGCTGTCGCCCAGGTTCGAGCCAAGGGGATGTTGGCGCTTAAAGAGACTAAAGTCTGTGGTACTTTTTCGCGATTTTGATCGTCGGTCAAGGCCATAGTCAAATCCTCGGTAGCTGGGGCGCAGCCCGCTGCGGCGGGCGCCCCAGCTAAGAATCAAAAGACGCAGGCAGGGATGCCGGCGCCACAAGATCACACCTTCCTGGTGGTGCGGCGCTCGATTCGCTTTTCGTAGTTTGCGCCTTGGAAGATGGCGTCGATGAAGATGCCGGGCGTATGAACTTGATTGGCGTCGAGCTGGCCGAGTTCCACGAGTTCTTCGACTTCGGCGATCACGTAGTCGGCAGCGGTGGCCATCATAGGGTTGAAGTTGCGCGCGGTCTTGCGGTAGATGAGATTGCCCCAGCGGTCACCTTTCCACGCTTTGATGAAGGCGAAATTGCCGCGGATGGCTCGCTCCATGACGTACTGGTGGCCGTCGAATTCGCGGGTTTCTTTTCCGTCAGCGACCATGGTGCCGTATCCCGTGGGGGTATAGAACGCGGGGATGCCGGCACCTCCTGCGCGCAGGCGCTCCGAGAGCGTGCCTTGGGGATTCAATTCCACTTGTAATTCCCCGCTCAGGACTAATTGCTCGAAGAGTTTGTTTTCACCGACGTAGGTGGAGATCATTTTCTTGACCTGGCGCTGCTCGAGCAGCACGCCAATGCCGAAATCGTCGACGCCGGCGTTATTGCTGACGATGGTCAGGTCTTTCGTGCCTTTGCGGCGGACCGCGGCGATGAGGCTTTCTGGGATGCCGCAGAGGCCGAAGCCACCCATGAGGATGGTGGCGCCGTCGGTGAGCTTGGCGATGGCCGCGTCGGCGGAAGGGATGCGCTTGTCCATGGATGAGACCAGGCCGGGATCAGAGCATGCACGGGCTAATGCCTGTGCTACTGGTGCCGGAGAGGCAGTTTACTCCAGATGGAAGCCAAGCCGAAAGTGGTGAGGGGCCGAACTTGGTAGGAGAAATACATCGTCAAATCAGGAAAAATGTTGTGAAATAATCCCTGCCATGAATCCACGACGAAAGCTTCCCCAGATCCTGGTGATCTTTTTGGTTTCTGCGACCGCTCTCTCAGCGCAAGATCCTGGCCGGCAGGAACAGCCCGAATTCGTGAAGCAGGGTCAGGCGTTGCTGCGCGAAGGAAAGCTGGAAGACGCGCTGGCACTGTACCGAAATACTCTTCAGGACAAGCCGAATTCGCAAGCGGCAAACTATGGGGCGGGCGTCGTGCTCGACCTGATGGGCAAGGGTTCAGAGGCGCGCAAATACTTCGCCAAGATCATCGATCTGTCAGAGGCGCCGCAGAACAAAGCGGCGGGACAGCGGGCCATGGCGATGTCCTACGCGTTTGAGGGGAATTGCAAGAAAACCGTCGAGTACGAACTGCAAGTCTTTAATTATTACGCCAGCGTGAAGGACTTTTACCAGCAGGGCGAAATCGCGGACGAGGCTGCTCGCGTCTGCATTGACGCCGACGACCTGGACAACCGCTACCCCGCCGACGATTTGGACACCGCCTATCACTGGTATCAGCTAGGCCACGACACGGGAATGAAGGAACCGGACATCAAACCGGCTCGTCAAGACCTCTGGGAGTTTCGTTGGGAGCACGCGCAGGCGCGCATCGCGGCGCGGCGCGGAAATAAGGCAGAGGCGGAGAAACACGTTGCCGCGGCCAAGGCCGTCCTGGACAAGGGAACCAACCCGCAGCAGGCGCAATTTTTTCCCTACTTAGCGGGTTACGTGGCCTTTTATACCAGAGGCTACAAAACGGCGCTCGAGCAATTGCAGAAAGCCAACCAGAACGATCCGTTCGTTCAATGCCTGATCGCCGAGACCTACGAGAAGCTGGGTGACAAAGAGAAAGCGCTCGAATTTTACCACAAGGCATCGACAGCGACGGCGCACAACCCCCCTGCCGCGTACGCGCGGCCGTTTGCGAAGAAGAAACTTTCCTGAGAAATCCTCACGTCCCCTTAACACGAGTACTAACCGCGGCAGCGCAGCCGCGCCCGTCAAACGCAACACTTTGGAAAAGCTGTAGCCACTGACGCGGCTAGAGACTGCGAAGGAGCTTGTAGAGTTCGTTGGCGGCGTCGA
>QHZC01000693.1 GCA_003224515.1 Acidobacteriota bacterium | reverse complement strand
TGCGCCCGCGAACGCGGTGCGGTGATAGAGGGTGCCACCGAAACGCCGGTAGTCGAGCAATCCTTCCGGTGTGCGGTTGAACATCACGCCCATGCGGTCGAGAAGATCGATGATGCCCGGCGCCGCCTCGCACATCCTCTTCACCAGCGGCTGATTTGCCAGAAAATCCCCTCCATAGATCGTGTCGTCAAAATGCTTGTCGACGGTGTCGCCCTCGCCCTTCTGATTCTTTGCGGCGTTGATTCCGCCCTGCGCGCAAACGGAATGGGAACGCTTCACGGGCACGATCGAGAAGAGATCGACGGGTATGCCCGCCTCCGCAACGCGGATGGTGGCCATGAGGCCGGCCAAACCACCGCCTACGACTATGATCTTTGGCTGTCTCATTTGCCTGGTAGGTAGGCAGAGAACGGATGCCAATCGAATCGGAAACTAAGAATGATTAGGATCCCGACGACGCTGAACGTAACTCCCACAAGTGCACCAAATCGTCCCGCCGCTTGTTGGGCCTTGACGGTAGCCGCCAGCCCCCATTTGCAAAGGAAATTCCAGATGCCCACGCCGAAATGGAACGAAGAAGCGAGCACCCCTACGACAAAAAAGACCAGGTACCACGGATGGTGCACGTCCTCGGCCACGTTTGCATACGTCGACCTGCCATGCGTGAGCCAGCGCTCCGTGTAAAGGTGCCAGCCAATATAGGCAAACGCGATGATGCCCGTGTATCGCTGTGTCACGAAGAGCCAATTCCCTACCCACGGATACGTCGAGACGTTTGTGTTGCCGCGCAGCCAAATGTAAATGCCATAGCCGCCGTGAAAGAGCATCGGCAGAAAAATGGCGCCCCATTCCACGATCAGGCGGAACGGAATGGTCTGAAGCTCTTCGGAAGTCGTGTTGTATTTCTGCGCGCTCACCAGCGCGGAACTGTTGGACCAGAAATGCTCCGCCAAAAATGCACCAACGGGAAGTAGGCCTGTAAAAGAATGCAGCTTTCTGAGGAGATAACTTGTGTGTGGCCGGGGCGCCGTCGAAGACATGCCCTCTCCGCCGCGTAAGTCCCAGCCGGATCACTGAATGACTCGGGAGGAGCGATGAGAATCCGCGGCGAAATCAGTATAGGCACATGATTCCGGGGATGCAAGTTGGACTGTTCTTTCTGCAAACACAAACAATTCGAAATCTTCTTGCGGCAGCAGCAGGAGTGCCGGAAGATAGCATCTGACGGATGGGATTGCGTAGGCTTACCCTTCTCCCGGCCTCGGCCCTGACAGTCATGCACTGGTCATGAGCACAACATTGCGTCTGGTCTCGGAGATGGAGCGCATTGCCAACGCCCTCGGCACGGAACAAGGAGGCGCGTCGCAGGTTTCCCTTTCCTCCGTGGCTGAGAAAATCGCTAAGAACCTGGGCGTCAAGAATGATGAAGTGGCCATCTTGGCCGTTTCTACCCGCTGGCGACACCTGTATTTTCTGGTGCCGGAAGCTTTGAAAAAAGTCGGTTTTGTTCCGCTGTCCGACAATACCGCCCTCGCGGCCCGCACGGCCCGCGACAGCCGCCCCGAAATCCAGAATAATTTTGCCGCCGCGCGGCACGCGACCGTTTTCGAAGGCGTGAAAATCACCGTAGAACCTGCCGAGGTTATTCAGAAGATGATCAGTGCTCCCATTCTCCTCGATGGCAAAGTCATTGGCGTCATTCAAGTCAGCCGCAAAGGCCCAAATGCAGCCAGCTCCGGCCCCGACTTCACTGCCGACGACCTCGGAAAAATCCTGGCGCTCTCGAAGCCTCTCGGCAAGTTGCTCCACCACGTCGCGGGAGAATGATCCTTCCGGAATTGTCATCCTCCATTCATAATTTTTGCGCTCTTGCCACGCTCAGGGTCGGAAATGCGTTGACACTGCAATACCTTCTTGTTACTTTTCCCCAGCGGAAGATTTTTCGCATTCACACCACTCACGGAGGCACGGCAAACCGGCACAATGTCGTTCGTTGCTAAGAAAATCTTCCTCACCAAAGGCGTCGGTAAACATCGCGAAAGGCTTTCGAGCTTCGAGCTCGCCCTGCGGAACGCAGGGATTGCGGCATGCAACATCGTCCGCGTCTCCTCCATCTTCCCTCCCAACTGCAAATTGATTTCTCGCAGCGAAGGAT
>QHZC01000163.1 GCA_003224515.1 Acidobacteriota bacterium | reverse complement strand
AAACGGTGTAGCAATGGGAGAGGAGATAGTCAAAAGTCTCCTTCTCCGATACTACGCCTCCTCCCACCGACAGCACGGCCGAGCCGTGCTCCGCTAGCACTCTCGTCAAGGTGCGCCGCTCAATCGCTCGATACCCGGATTGCCCGGAGAGCGAGAATATTTCTCGGATGTGCATTCCCGGGTCCTTCTCAATTTCACCGTCCAGTTCGATGAAGGGCACGCGCATCTCAAACGCGAGTTTCGATCCGAGCGTAGACTTGCCAGCTCCGCGCAGCCCAATCAGCGCGATGCGCTTGCGGCGCACCTTTTCTCCCGGACTGAAGTCCCGCATCAGCCGGAACACCACATCTTCTAGGCGGTGATTGGGGAGACGTTCGAGGAACCGCTGGATCATCTGCTTCTCGGCAGGTTCTTCTACCTCGGGCGCGAACAACTCGACAAGAGAAACATCGAGAGCGCCGGCAATCCGGCGCAGCAGCACGATCGATACATTTCCTTCGCCCGCCTCGAGCTGCGCCAGGTGGCGTTCAGACACGTCCGCATCCTGTGCCACCATCTTGCGCGTCATCCCGCGAAGGTTGCGTAGCTGGCGAACGCGCTTGCCGAGAAAAAGCAGGAAATCCCCATCCGGAATTGCCGCCACCCGATCTAGACTGGCCACTTTGGAATTGGTGCTCGAGTTCATGCCTTCACAAGTCGAGTATGCATTATAATACATACGAGCGCTGCCGAGTCAAGGAAAGATGACGAGTCTCAACCCATCAAGCTTAATCCGTGGTATGCGCAATCCCGATCGTATTCAAAGCATGTGTTTTCAATCTAATTCGAAGTCAGATTATTTCTTGCCTTGAAGATGGACGTAGTTTCGCGTTGAAGGAATATGCAGTATTATTCCATATTCGTCGGATACTCATGGTTTTCGAGTTCTGCAGTCAAGATGTCTTTCGTGAACAGTGTTGGAGGTTCAGAAATGAAGCTGCCTAACTATGTTTCTGGCCGGTGGAGTCTCGGCCAGGGCGCCGGAGAACTGCTCTTCGACCCCGTTACGGGAGACGAGCTGGTGAGCATCTCCTCTCAGGGCATTGACCTTGAGGCGGCTCTTCAGTTTGCACGCGCCCGCGGCGGGCCTGCGCTCCGCGAGCTTAGCTATACCCAAAGGGCGGATCTGCTGGAAAAAATCGCCGAGGCCCTGGCCGCAAATCGCGAAGAATACTTTCGGCTTTCTCTGCTGAACCTCGGCGCTACCCAAGCGGATGCTTCCTTTGACGTGGATGGTGCCATTTACACCATGAAGTATTACGCGAAAATCGGCCGAGCGCTGGCGGAAGGAAAAATGCTGAAGGAAGGCGCGCTGGTTCCCCTCTCGAAGAGCAACACGTTCGCCGGGCAGCATTTTCTGATGCCCACGAAGGGCGCCGCGGTTTTTATCAATGCATTCAACTTTCCCGCTTGGGGTTTCTGCGAGAAGGCTGCGCCTGCGCTGCTCGCTGGCGTCCCCATCGTGGTGAAGCCCGCTTCCCCCACGGCTTGGCTGACGCACCGGATGGTGGAAGATATAGTAAAAGCGGATATTTTGCCGCCTGGAGCGATTTCCATCATCTGCGACTCCGCTAGGGACCTGCTCGAGCACGCGAGAGAAGAAGACATCGTTTCCTTTACTGGCTCAGGCGACACCGCCGCGCGCATTCGCTCCCACGCCAACATCCTCGGCCGCTCCGTTCGCGTAAATATTGAGGCCGATAGCATAAATTCCGCAATTCTAGGGCCTGATTCGAGCCCTGGAACAGATCTGTTCGACCTCCTTGCAAAGGAAGTTGTTCGCGAGATGACTCTCAAAGCCGGACAGAAATGCACGACCATCCGGCGCGTCCTGGTTCCACGTCAATGGCTCAAAGCCTTTGGCGATGCCGTCAGTGCACGCTTGAGCTCCATGAAAGTCGGCAATCCCCGGAACCCCGAAGTAAAGGTGGGGCCGGTCGTGAACAAAGCGCAACAGTCCTCCTGCCTGGAAGGACTGGCGAAGTTGCGGGAAGAATCGGAGGTCCTTTTCGGCGGTAACAAGAATTTCCAACCGATTGATGCCGATCTCGAAAAATCGTCTTTTGTCGAACCCACGCTTCTCTCCTCGAAGAATGGACTCCGTGCAAAATACGTTCATGACATCGAGGTTTTCGGCCCGGTGGCCACGCTCGTGGCTTATGACTCCAGGGAAGATCTCATCGCCGTCACGCGGAGAGGTTTAGGTTCACTGGTTGCCTCGGTTTTCTCGAACGATCTGGACTTCACCCGCGACACGGTCCCTGGCATCGGCGACTTGCATGGAAGAGTGTTGGTGGTCGATTCGAATGTCGCCGGGCAGCACACCGGCCACGGAAACGTGGTGCCGAGTTGTCTGCACGGCGGTCCTGGAAGGGCTGGCGGCGGCGAGGAGCTTGCCGGCTTGCGTGCGTTGTTGCTTTATCACCGCCGTTTCGTCGTTCAAGGACCGGTCAACGGCATCGCCGAATTGTCGAAATCGTGCGTTGATACTGCTCTCCTGTACTCCTAACCAGTCTCCACCCTCCAGTAGTTTAGGACGTAGTTTGTAACTTTTCGTTACCGTGAGACTCCTGCTGCTCCCTTCTCGCTCTTTTCCTAATGCATTAAATCTAAAGCACTTAACAGCAAGAATCGGTTGGGTGCGAACGTGCTGTTTATAGACTGGCCTGGGCTGTCCTCGACTGGGGAGTTTCACAAGGGTGCACGGATGAGACGGTACTCGAACCGAGCGCGGAGGGGGTTCTCCGTGCTGGAAATCCTCATTGCAGTTGCCATCATCGCCGTCATTCTGGGGATGGCGCTCCTCAACTACAGCAGCATCCTGCCGAATTTCAAGGCCAACTCGGCCATGGACCAACTGCTCTATCAGTTGCGTTCGGCGCGCGAAAGAGCCATCGCTCATCGCCGCGAAGTCCAGGTGCAATTTGTGGGAACGAACCAGCTCACCATCACGGAAATCTGGCTCATTGGTACAGCACCTCCAGCGACTACAGTGAGTTTTGAGGGCGGGGCACAATACCTGGTTTTCCCCAGCGTTCCGGATATTCCGGCACCCTTTAATTTTGGAAACACTGCCCCCATCTACTTTGGGGGACTCTCTGGCGGTCCGCCGCTCATGAAATTCACTACCAATGGTGCTTTTATCGACGGAGGAAACACGATTGTAAACGGCGCGGTTTTCATTGGCATCCCGGGCTAGCCCTCGACGGCCCGCGCGATCTCCGTCCTGGGGGCCACCGGCCGTGTGCGTGAATACCACTGGGACGGCAGCCAGTGGCAGGAATAGGGAGGATGCTCATGGGACGAACTAGACGCAATCCACAGTCAGGCTTCACTTTGCTAGAGGCCATGATTGCCATCGTGATTCTGTCCTTCGGCATCTTGTCTCTCGCCGCGGTCTACGCCCAGGGCATCCAGGTAGCGAGTATGACGCAGCTGGATTACATCGCCGAAAAGAAGGCTGAAGTAGCCGTGGAGACGATTTTCGCGGCCCGCGACTCCAAGTTGCTCCTGTGGACAAACATTCGCAACGTAACCGGGTCGGGCGGGGCGAGCGACGGTGTTTTTCTCGTTCCTCCGCAACCGCTCCT
>QHZC01000170.1:3433-14455 GCA_003224515.1 Acidobacteriota bacterium | reverse complement strand
GTTGCTTCCAAGTAGCCGCCGGAATCCCGAAGAATGCGAATGCCGTGATCGTCACTGTTTTTGCGGACTCCGCTTCGAAGTACCTGAACGATCGCTTCTGGGACGAAGAATAATTATGGCGGACGCAGCCGCACTCTGGATCAGCGGGCACCTTGCGGAGAAAATCCGCGCGCATGGCGCGGAGACCTATCCGCATGAATGCTGCGGCGCGCTGCTCGGACGCGATTCGAGCGCTAACCTTGAGAGCCATCGGGGAAAAGGCGCGCTGGTGTCCGCGCGGGAGATCCTGCAGCTTTTTCCGCTCCTCAATCGGCGAGACGATTCGCCGCGCAACCGCTTTTCGGTGACTGCCGAGGACGTTCGCGCGGCGGAAAAGGCGGCAACTGAGCAGAGCCTCGAAGTGGTCGGGTGGTATCATTCGCATCCCGACCATCCGGCACGGCCAAGCGAGTATGACCGCGACCACGCCTGGCCGTGGTACAGCTACATCATCGTCAGCGTGCGGAACGGCGCGCCCCAGGACATGACCTCATGGCGTTTGAACGACGACCGCGGGGAGTTTCGACCCGAAGGGATTGAGATTCGCCACCGCGCCGCGGTGTAGCCGGTGGTTTCAGCACAACGGAGAAATGAAATGCCCGTGAAAGTAATGATTCCATCGCCGCTTCGCCCCTATGCGGGGAAGCGTGACTCGGCCGAGTTCAGTGCCCGGACTGTCGGGGAAGCGCTCGGCCATCTGACCACGGAATTCGCAGAGCTGCGCAAACATCTCTTTACCGAAGACGGCAAGCTGCGCAGCTTTGTCAACGTGTACGTAAACGATGAGGACATTCGTTATCTGGCGAAAGAGAACACGCCCACGAAGGATGGAGACACGATCAGCATTATTCCGTCCATCGCGGGTGGGGCATCTACAGGCGTCGTTTCGGGGCCCGGCACAGGCCGGAGTAGACGCCGAGAGGAATCCCTGTTTGCTGCTTGTTCTTGCAAGTCGAATTGGAATTTGAAGGAGTAGAGAAACGCAATGGCCGCAACCACACAGCCGCAGACCGGCGCAAAACCGGCAGCGAGTCTTTCGAACCAAGAAATCCTTCGGTACAGCCGCCATCTCATCATGCCGGAAGTCGGCATGGAGGGGCAGCTTAGGCTGAAGAACGCCAAGGTATTGCTCATCGGCTCAGGGGGGCTCGGCGCACCGCTGGGGTTGTATCTTGCCGCCGCGGGCGTTGGCAAAATAGGTCTGGTTGATTTTGACGTCGTCGACTTCACCAATCTCCAACGCCAGGTCACGTTTGGCACCAGCGATGTTGGCAAGCCGAAAAGCGAAGCCGCGCGCGCACGCCTTGCGAACCTCAATCCGGACATACAGATTCAGTCGTTCGAAACGCAGCTGACCAGCGCCAACGCGCTTGAACTCTTCAAGGACTTTGATGTCATCGTCGACGGGACCGACAATTTTCCCACACGCTATCTTGTCAACGACGCGTGCGTTTTGCTGCGAAAGCCAAACGTGTACGGCTCGATTTTCCGGTTTGAAGGGCAAGCCACCATTTTCGGCATGCCCGATGGTCCGTGCTACCGCTGCCTCTATCCTGAACCGCCTCCGCCGGGGCTTGTGCCCTCCTGCGCGGAAGGCGGCGTCCTCGGCGTTCTGCCCGGAATCGTCGGCTCTATCCAGGCAATGGAAACGATCAAACTGATCCTCGGTCGCGGGGATAATCTCGTGGGACGCTTGCTGCTTTTTGACGCTCTGGGGATGAAGTTCCGTGAACTGAAGCTGCGTAAGAATCCCAACTGCCCGATGTGCGGAACGCATCCGACGATCACCAAGCTGATCGATTATTACGAATTTTGCGGCGTGCGCGGCGAGGAAGCTCCCGGCCCGTCCATGCAAGTGCCGGAAATCACTCCACGCGAACTCAAAGCCAGACTTGATCGTGGAGATGATTTATTCATTCTCGATGTGCGTGAGCCCCACGAATACCAGATCTGCAATCTCAAGGGACATCTGCTCCCGCTGGGAGAGTTGACGCGGCGCGTCCACGAACTCGATTCATCGCGGGAAATCGTAGCGCACTGCCGCAGCGGGAAGCGTTCTGCCGAGGCCGTGGACTTCTTGCGCAAGGCGGGCTTCCGCAAAATCCTCAACCTGAAAGGCGGTATCCTCGCCTGGTCCGACGAGGTTGATCCGTCCGTTCCAAAGTACTGACTGGTCTTCGGGAATTTGTGCTACTTCAGGGCAAACGTCCCGGTCGCGTTCGGGCCGATGGTCGTTTGTGCTTGTCGCTAGCCGCGTCAGTGGGCATACGCTGGAGTCATGCAGGAGAAAAAATGGCGGCCACGAAAATTACCGTTAATCACAACGGATCTATCCGCGTGGAAGGCGATTTCGAAATCTTTGATCCCGAAGGCAAGCCCTTTGGCTTGGCTGGACGGACAACCATTGGGCTCTGCCGTTGTGGGCATTCGGCAAACAAACCGTTCTGCGATGGCTCGCATAAGACCTGTGGATTCGCCGACACCGTTGCTGCTCGGGAGCTGCCTCCCCCCAAGCCGAAGCTTTAGCAGATGGCGAAGCCAACTTGCCTACTGTTTCAAATGTTGAGACTTGTCTCAGGCTGAGACAGTCTCGAATTTTACCCTTGATACTGGCCCCCACCCCCGTAACTTTAACGAAACAAAAATGATAATGCCTGGATCCATCAAACTGTAGGCAGGCGCGGTGTCTCGCAAACCTCGAAGGATCTTCCCCCTCTGCGATGCATCTATATAAGCTATTTGTTTTCATAAATTTACAGGAATGAATTTCCAGCCAGAAAGGGCACAAACTTGCATTTGTTGGGAGTTGCCAATTTTTCTTCGGTATTTGGGGGCTTTTGTGGGCAGTTGGGGCAAAATCATCGGGTTTCTTCGCTGCGACGACAATTCGCTCTCTGCGCGAAAGATGCACACGCGTGCCCTGGTTGCGACCGGCGCAATGTCTCTGGTCCTCTCTCTTGCTGTGGTCTTCTACCTGCGGCAAATCAGCGTTGCCGGCACACCACAAACCTATTTATATCTGGAAGTTGGCGGAACACTTCTCAGTTTCTGTTATGCCGCGAACGCCCTCGTCCGGTTCCGCGGTACCCATGATCGCACCGCATTGATCCTTGCCTTCGGATTTGGGCTGCTTTGGTCTGAACGATTCGCTGATCTCCGGTGCCCTGGCGCTCTCCCGAATCCCCATGGGGTGGATGGTGAGTCGCACACTGCTCGCCGTTCTGTTGCTCGCCGCTATCGCCGTTGAGCGCTATATGCCCACCGCGCGGCAGCCCAGCAAGGAGACGGCCGCAGCGTTGCTGGTCGTGGCACTGGCTGCCTACATGACCAGCGCCGCGTTTCTGGCCGCACCCGCTGCGCCCGTCGCTCATGCCGGGAACTTGCTTTCTCGTCCTTGGGATTTGCTCCCCGCCGTGCTGTTCTTGATTGCCGCGGCCTGCTATCGCCAGCTCAGGAATGACAGAAACAAGCAAGGCGCCGCCAGCCTCTTCGATCACTCTCTCTTTATTGTGGCTTCGCTGAACGTTGTCTGCCACGCATCAGCCGCATTTTCGCGGCAGCTTTTCGATGGCCCGTTTTTTCTGGCGGAGTTGAGCAAGACTTGTAGCTATGTCGTCATGCTTTCCGGTGCGTTGCTGGAACAAGCTCGCCTCTTCGAGCAGGTGCGATCGATGGCCGTCACTGATTCACTCACGGGGTTGTCGAATTACCGGCGGCTCATCAGCGTTCTCGAAGCGGAACTTGACCGTTCCCGCCGCACGCAGCGTCCATTCAGCATCGTGCTTCTGGACATGGACGGGCTCAAGATCATCAACGATCAGTACGGACATCTGACCGGCAGTCGGGCGCTGGTGCGTATCGCCAAGATTCTGCGCAACCATTCCCGCGCGATTGACACGGCGGCGCGCTACGGTGGCGATGAATTCGCGCTGGTACTGCCGGAAGCTGGCAAGGACATGGCGTCACGCGTCGTCTCTCGAATCCGCGAGCGTCTCTCCGCTGAACCGGAGCGCCCTGCGCTTTCTGTTAGCGCGGGCGTCGCGGCATTCCCGCAGGATGGTGACACACCCGAGAAACTTCTCGGCGCTGCCGACCGCGCGCTCTATGCCATGAAGAACCATAGCAGGAGCAGCGTTCAAAATCTCGTGCGCATTGCCGCGTGCCTGTGAGGACGATCAAGAACATGGCTCATGGGAAGAGATTTGTATTAAACAGAACCGAACGACGCATCCCGATGGAAATCCCCGTTCTGATTGAAGGCCATCGCCATGCGCCTGGCTCGGAATCGACTTTTACTGAGAATGTGAGTGTGCGCGGCGCGCGCGTGGTAAGTATGCGCCGCTGGGATCAAGGCGAACGATTGGTGTTTGCCTCGCGCACTGGAGAGTTTCGCTCCTCGGCCCGTGTTGCTTACTGCCAACCATTGCAAGGCGAGGGCTTTGCCATTGGCGTGGAGTTCCTCGAGCCAAAGGGGCGATGGGTGGTTCAATCCCCGAAATAGCTTGACGTAAAACGGCGAGCGGATAGGAGGGAAACGCCTGGAAGAAGAGAAGACAGAAAACTGGCGCAATAATTACAACAAGGCCTGAAGCGCTTGGCGGAGCACAAAGTCTGCCAGGTGCTTCATCTTTTTATTTCCGTCAAGCCTCACTGGGGCGCGCACCGTGGTGGAATTCGACCTGCCGGTATCCCAGAAAGAAGCAGCTCGGGAGAGCTGGGCTTGATCTGCTCAGCCCTTCCTCGTTTTCTCGAGGACATCCTCGTAGACACGAATCGTGTTCTCCACCATGCGTCCTGCCGAAAACCGTTGCTCCACCTCGCGGCGGCCCGCCTCGCCGAGTTGTTTTCGAAGCGCTCCATCATTGATCAGCCGCAGCATGGTGACGGCGAATTCCTTGCCATTGGGCTCCACGACCAGAGCAGTTCGTTCGCCATCCACTACTTCACCGAGGGCCCCGCGCTTCGTCGAAATGCAAGGCAGGCCCGCGGCCATTGCCGCTTGCAATGCGGTCCCCAGACCTTCGAACTCCGAGGGAAATGCGAACGCATCGAGGGCCGCGTACACTTCTGCGACATCCTTTACGAATCCAGGGAAAAGCACCGCTTCTGTCTGCCCGAGACGCTTGGTAAGCGCCTCCAATTCCGTGCGGCAGGCGCCGTCGCCCGCGAGCAGCAGCCGCACTTCCGGATGCAACGCTCGCACCAGAGGAAGTGCTTCGATCAAGTGCCGTTGTCCTTTTTCCGGGACGAATACGCTGGCGCAGCCAAACAAGAATTCGTTTTCTCGCACGCCCCAGTGCTTCCGCGCGCTGCTTCGTTGCTCCGGTGTTCGCAACGGAAAGATTTCCACGCCTTCATTCACGATGGAAATCCGCTCTGCCGCGATACCTGAATCGATCAGGCGTTGTGCCACATCTTTGCTGTTCGCTACGAACCGTTCCACGGCGCGGTAGCGTGCCTCGGACACCGCGTTTTTCTGAAGCGGGAATCCGATCCGGCGGGAGAGCAGCAATGGAAGCCGCGTGTGCGCCCTCGCCAGCCATGCCGCCGTCAACGCGTGCGGCTCATTGAGATGAACTAGGTGGAATCGCTTTGCGGGGAGCAAACTGCGCAGCGCGCTAGCAGCCCAGCCGCGCAAGCCGAATCGGGGAACTTGATGAACCGTGATCCCAGCTTCCAGCACGCGATTCGCGAGCGGCGAATCCCGGGCCGCCAGCAACTCGACCTCATGCCCGCGTTCGCGCAATCCACCGAGCGTCAGCAACGCCTGGCTTTGCCCGCCGCGCCATTCCCGCTCCAGGTCAGCATAGAGCCCCCTCATGGCGCCCGCACTCGGCGCGCTCGGCGCTCCGTCTCGACGAGCTTTCCGAGCTTCTTGAATTTCAGCCACGTCCCCCGCGCCGCCATCCGCGAGATGAGCCATCCGCGATAGCCGTCGAGAAACCCGAGGTACAGCACGTAATTCTGAAACCAGCTCCAAGGCGCCGCCAACCACATCGCCGCGCGCCAGCCGCGGCGGCCTTCTGCATACATGTCTTGTGCGATCCGCGTCGTGTAGCTCTCCACTTTTGCAATGTGCTCCTCGACCGAGGGCAACGCGTAGTGCAGAAGATCACCATCGAGGCGGCCTACCGGCCCCTCAAATCGCGGCGTGGCATGGAGCAAGGGCTCAAATTTTGCTTTGTCCCGCCGATAGAGTTTCCGCTGATAATCTGGGTACCACCGGGTGTGCCACACCCATGCGCCGAGATACCACGTACGCCGTGCGACTTCGTACACCGCAAATTCTGGTTCCTTCCATTTCCACCTGAGCAAGGCTTCGCGCAACTCGGCACTCAACTCCTCGTCTGCATCCAGCGACAAGATCCAGTCGTTGCTCGCCGCCGCCGCCGCTCTATTCTTCTGCGCTCCAAAATTGCTCCACGGATGTGTGAGGACCTTTGCGCCGTACTCCCGCGCGATGTCCAAGGTGTGATCGTCGCTTCCGCAATCCACCACCACAATTTCTTCGGCGATCCCCTGAATGGAATTCAACACCCGCGGCAGATTGTGTTCCTCATTGAGCGTAATCAGGCAGGCGGAGAGACGGTTCATTGGACTCCGGACAATTTTGCAATCGGCGCTAGTATCTCACAAAGCCAATCACCGGAATCGAGCGCGGAGGAAACCAACCTGCGGAGAAGCGAAGTAAAGCTACTTCGGCTGGAAATTCACGCGAATCAAGCTTCCGCCGATTCGAAACTCGGTGCCGTCTTGCAACATGGCCGCGCGCACGCGCTCCTCGTCGAAGAAAGTGCCGTTGGTCGAATCCATGTCCTTAAGATTGATGTACGTTTCTCTTACTTCCAGCAGGCAGTGATGCCGAGAAATTTCAGGATCATTCAGCGGAATGTCCGCGCCCTTGCGGCCCAGCACGACCCGCGGTTTTGCGAGCGTGTGGCTCTCGCCTTTCGATGGGCCCGACAGAACGCTGAGTACAACCTTCGCTTTTTCAGGCAGCCGCAGTCCAGGATCGGCCGGCGGCAATTGCAGGTTTGAACTGCTGGCGTCCGCGCGAGCAAAGGAAGGTAGCGGTGACATGACCACCGTGGAATCCACGCGGCGCTTGATCTCCACGATCGTGGTCTTACCGCATTTCGAGCATTTGAACTGCACTTTCGAATGGCCGCCGAACTGCCCCTCTTTCAGCAAGTGCTCCGCGCCACAGTGAATGCACGCCGTCTGCATACTTTAAAATTAGCACCATCCGAAGCTCTTTGGAGAACGCCAGACATTTTTCGGGCGCAAAGGTAAATCTGCGCTCCCGCGCCCGCAGCCTCTGCACCGAACCCGCCTGCGATGGGGGTCTTGTGTTACGATTATTGTTTCGCGATCAATCAGGAGAGCGTTTGTGTCCGATCATATTTCGCGCAAAGAACTGAAGCAGGACAAAATTAAGGAAACCATCGAGCATGGCGCCGAAGCGGTTATCTCTCACGGGCAGTTCACCCTCATCGTCGTGTTTGTTGCTTTGGTGGTGGCGCTCGGCTACGGCGGCTGGCGGTTTTATGTCGATCGCCAGACGGTTGAAGCCTCTGCCGCCTTCGATATCGGCATGAAGGCTTACCAGGGCCGCATCGGCTCGGCTCCTGATCCCGCCGACCCCAATGAGCCCGTCTATCCCGATGAGTCCGCGCGCGTCCAGGACGCTTTGCAAAAATTCACCAAAGTTGCCGACAAATATCCGCGCACCAATCCCGGAAAACTCGCGCGCTATTACTCCGCGCTTTGTCTCGAGGACCTCGAGCGCCACAATCAGGTTCTCGAGGAATTGAAGAAGATTAGCGGCGGCAGCGAGAAAGAGCTCGCCTCCATGGCGCAGTATCAGATGGCGGTCATTTACTCCCGCACCGGCAGACCCGATGATGCCGTCAAAACCCTTCGCGCTCTGGCGGACAAGCCCAGCGTCTTCGTTTCGCGTCCATTTGTGCTGCTGGAACTCGCCGGCATCCTTCGCAATTCCAGTCCCAAAGAGGCCGCCAGCATCTACCAGCAGATCAAGAAAGAATTCCCGGACACCGCGATCGCAGATCAAGCCGATCGCGGCTTGGATCTGCTTTCGCCGAAATCCTGATCCGCTCCGCACTAGGTATTCCCGCGGATCAGCTGCAATCTATCGGAGCGGCCCATCGAACCAGTTCCCACTCCTGCGCCCTGGGCGATGCGCGCGGAACAATCCCGCGGTCGGCGCTATCCGGAACCCGCTCATCCCTATCGCAGTTGCTACGCCCGGGACCGCGATCGAATCATTCATTCCCGGGCTTTCCGTCGCCTCGAAGCCAAGACCCAAGTATTCACCACGCGTTATTCCGACCATTTTCGCAACCGCTTGACACACACCCTCGAAGTCGCGCAGATCGCCCGCACCGTCGCCGCCGCCCTGGGCTTGAACGCCGAGCTCGCGGAAGCACTAGCTCTCGTCCATGACATCGGTCATCCTCCTTTTGGCCATGCCGGCGAAAAAAAACTGAATGAGTTGATGCTCGCCCGCGGCGGCCATTTCAATCACAATCTGCACGCGCTCCGCATCGTGGAACAGTTCGAGCAGCGCTATCTCGATTTTCCCGGGTTGAATCTTTCCTTTGAGGTTCGCGAAGGCATCATCAAGCATTCCCGCGATTATTCCGCCGCGGAATTTCCGCAGCTTGCCGAATACCTTCTCGATCTGCGCCCGCTCCTCGAAGCGCAGCTCATCGACTGCGTCGACGAAATTGCTTACAACACCGCGGATATTGACGATGCCCTCGAAGCCGAGCTTCTCGATCTTGCCGTGTTGCGAAAAGAAGTTTCGTTTTTTGGCGAACTCTACGCGCAAGTCCATGCTGTGCATCCCGCCGCGCGTGAAAAACTCAAATTCAACGAAGCCCTCAAACGCGTTCTGGATGCATTGGCTACCGACCTCATTGAGACTACCGAGCACCGCGTTCTGGCCTCCGGTGCCTCGTCCGTGGATGACCTTCGCCGGGCTCCCAAACGCCTCGCCGGGTTCAGCGACGCTGCGGCTCGCCGAAATCGTGAGCTTAAGCGCTTCCTTTTCGCCCACATCTACAACCACGCGGCCATCGCCGAGGACCGCGACCGCTCCGTGAAGTGTCTCGAAGAGCTTTTCGCCTACTTTCTGCAAACACGCGGGTCAATGCCGGCTTCCTATGAAGAACTCGCGCGGAAGGAAGCGCGCCACGTCATCGTCTGCGACTACATCGCCGGCATGACCGACCAATTCCTTCTTCGCCAGCATCACGAATATTTTGGCAATTCTAGCCTCGGAAAATCGACAACGCCTCATTAACAATAGGAGAAGTCATGTGCCAAACGTGAACAGGATCCTGGAAACGTTGGAGAAAACGTACGGACCGCAGCAGGCCGCCGGTCCCACGGATCCTTACGAGATGATTGTCTACTTGAATTGCGGATATCCCGCCAGCGATGCACGGTGCGCGAAAGGATTTGATGCCTTGAAGCGGGAAGTGGGGCTAAGTCCGCGAGAGATTCTTGCGGCCCCCCAGGCAAGACTCACGAAATTGCTGCGGCTCGGCGGAATCGTCCCGGAGCAGCGGGCGGAGAGATTGCAGGAAATCGCCCGCAAAGTGAAGGGCGAGTATGGCGGGGATCTCAAAGCCGCACTGAAGAAATGGATGCAAGAGGAAAAGCAGCAAACAGGCCGGGGCGTTCGCGCCGCAAAAAAGATCCTCCGGGAGTTTCCAGTGATCGGAGAGCCAAGCGCGGAGAAAATTCTGCTGTTTTCAAAGTTGGCGCCCGTGGCCGCCGTGCCGTCGGCGTTTGTCGAGGTGCCCGCACGGCTATGGTTTGGCAAGGCCGGAAAAAGCTATGCCGCCGATTACGGCGCCGCGCGCGATATCTTGAGCGCAGGGCTAGCGGGGACCATTGAGGCGCGGCAGAGGGCCTACCTACTGCTGAAAAAGCACGGGCAGCAGACCTGCAAGCGGTCCCAGCCGAAATGCGAGATTTGCCCGCTGACCGGACAGTGCGCCTATATTCAATTGCAGGCCGCAGACCGCAATATAGTGTGATGTCGGATCCAGGGGAAGGAATCACCGCCACCTTCCCGCAATCGAATAAACGGGGCAGTTCGCCCGATGGAGCCATTTAGCAAGTCAGCGCCGTTCCGCAGGGGCCGAAACCTAGAAACGGATGAATGGTCCGAAGGCCAGTCGTGGATTATGGTGCCTTCCGCCGGCGAAGTAGATTTCATCACCCGCTTCAAGGCGCAGACCAACCGGGCCGATATGTCCTTCCAAACCTGCGCCTGGATAGAGGATTCCGCTCACGTTGTTCGCGCGCAAATTCTCAATTGAGCTAATAGCCGTTCCCACGCTGGCGGGCCGGGGATCCAACCGGAAATTGACAAATCCTCCCTTGACGGTGAGAAATGGGCGAATCGCGCCGTTCCCGGCCACGATCTTGGGACCAAAGAGTCCATGCAGAACCTTAAGGTTACTGGGTACCACCTGGATGCTCCCGCCTTGCGTGAAGGTTTCCGTGAAAGCCTGCTTGAAGTCATAGCTCATCTCGCCTTCAAGCAGGACGTGCGAAAGAGCCTTGATCCCCGCGCGGGCTCCTAGTCCTGCCATGTTGGTTTTGGTTTGTGATATACGGAAATAATCAGCGTAAGCGCCAACCTGAAAATGATCCTGCGCCGATGCCAGTGGCACCAGCCATGCTGTGAGAAAGAGTAGAAGTGCAACGCGCTTCATACGGGTTCTCCTGGAACAAATAGATTGGACACAAAGAAAGCAGTGGCTGGTTTCGGCTGGGGGGAAGCCTCTTTTTCTTAGATGAGAGCCTTTAACCGAGAGTTGCCAGGGCACTTTGCGGCTTGTCACGGGTTCTTGGCCAGCGTGAGGAAGAGCGTCAAATAGCGTTTTAGTTTTTGGGTGATGAGGAAATTCTCCTTGACGTGCTGATGGCCTTGTTCGCCGAGTT
>QHZC01000170.1:0-3403 GCA_003224515.1 Acidobacteriota bacterium | reverse complement strand
GTGTGCTTGTGGATGATTTGAATGGGGATGCCGCCGACGGCGGAAGCCACCACGGGCTTTTTCTTCCACAGCGCTTCGGAGACCGTCAGCCCGAAGCCTTCGCGCAAACTTTTCTGTACGACCACCGTCGAAGCGCGCTGCAGCGCGTTGACCTCGAGCGGCGCCCAGGCAGGGAGCTCCAGCACTTTTATGTCGGGATCGCTGTCCGCTTCGCGCAAGACCTCTTTCAACACGACGGCGCCCTCGGGATCGTCAGACGCACTGCCGCCGGCGAGGACCAGTTGGCAATCGAAGTAGCGCTTCACGATCCGGTACGCCCGGATTACGCCGACGGGATCCTTCAAGCGGTCGAAGCGCGAGATTTGCGTGAGGATCGCGCGCTGGGGATCGATCTGATAGCGACCGAGGACCTGCGATATGAACTGTGGTTCGAGGGCGCAGTTTTTTTCTGACAACGGGTCGATCGCCGGATAGAACAAATACTGCGGGATCGGAAGCTGCCGTGAGAATTCGGGCGTAGGAAGTCCCAGACCGCGCGATTGGGACGCGAAAGATCGATGTGGCAGCGCCATACCCAATGATTCGCCCCGGGCTGGCGCGTCTGGATGAGTCCGGCAGGCTGCGGGTCGTGAATCACCACGAACTCGGCGTCAAAGGGGAGGGTCGCGCGATTGCGTTCGTTATAAGCAAGAAAAATTTCGAAATCCTTCGGGCTGACGTGATACGGCGCACCGTGCAAGGCATTGTGGAAGGACTTGGTGACCTCAAAGAAATCCTCGCCGCCCATCATCACGTCCCATTTGATGTTCAGCTCCAGCTCTTCCGCGAGCGGCACCAGGCGATTCAGAATCTCCGCGACACCCCCGCCAACGGCAGTAGAATTAATCATCTCAATGCTGCGGCCGCGCAAAGGTTTCGCAAGAGCTCGAAGTTCCTCAATCTCGCCGGCGCCAAGCAGTTCGGCATATTCATCCAATGGAATCCGGCTGAGCGCCAGGGTCTCACTCATGCTTTCCTCCTTTCGCGGTCGATCAGCCGAAGCAGCTTGGCGCGTGTGCTGTCCAAAGTGTTCGTGTAAATGTCAATTTGATTGACGCTTTCTGCCAGAGATTTGAGTCCCAGGCCATCGGCAAGCCAGTGCGAAAAATCGTTTGTCTGCAGTTGCAGCCGCAGCCGTGACGAGATGAAATGAAAATAGAAGCCCGAGTGGCTGAGGTGTTCGATGCCCTCCCGGAATTCGTCGAGGGTTTGCGCATTCCGCCCGAGAAAAGTAGAAACGCTCCAGCGCGGACTGTCCCGCAAAGTGAGGAAACGCCGTGCAAAACTCGCCGACGAGGCGGCAGAGATCGCGTCGCAGAGCGGCGATGGAAACGTAGTCGCGAATGTCGAGCGCGGCGAGCTGCTCCGCGAGATCGTTGCGGTTGGTGTCCGCGAGCACCCATTGCGCGAAGTCGTTGGAAAAACCCTCGGTAAGAAAATGATGGCTGCCAAGCGTTTGAAAGGTGTGATGAAAAATAGACGCGTCGCTGCAATGCTCGAGCCCGGTGAGCAACTCCGCGAGTGCGCCCGCGGACTGGTTGCCAATCCGCGTGAGATAGGAAACCGTAACGAATTCGAACGGGGCTTCAGCGGCCTTCATAGCGGATCTTCCTGTGGTTCGGCGGAGGCGGAGGCCTCCTCCCAACCTCGTTGTAAGTGCGAAATAGGGTGCGGGGTCATGACCATTGAGGCGTCTCCACAACACGTTCCGGAATTTCAATGCGAATTTCAGTAAGATCGGAGAGTAGATGAGCGGCCCAGCGGTAGATGTTGCGTTCGCGCACGACGTGACGCATGCGCTGCATGCGCGTCGATTGCTCCTCTTCCGACATTTCCAGCGCGCGATGGATGCTCTCCGCGAGTTGCGAGACGTCGTAGGGATTGACCAGTAGCGCATCGGAAAGATCGTGCGCCGCGCCCGCAAAGGTGCTGAGGACCAGCGTGCCGCGCTCATCCTCGCGCGAGGCAACGAATTCCTTGGCCACCAGATTCATTCCGTCATGCAGGGACGTGACCATGCAGAAAGAAGCGGCCTGGTAATACCGTGCGATCTCCTCGTGCGAATGGTGCTTCTTGAGAAACGCGATGGGTTTCCACCGCGAGGTTTGAAAGCGTGAGTTGACACGTTCGGCTTCGGCGCTGACTTCGGCCAGGAAGTTCTTGTAACGCTCGATGTCCGTGCGGCTGGGCGCTCCGATCTGCACGAAAGTGAAACGCTGCTGGTAGGCAGGATTTAATTCGAAAAAGCGCTCGATGCCACGGAATCGCTCGAGAATCCCCTTCGTATAGTCCACGCGGTCAACGCCAACGCCCAGAAGGGAAGCCTCAATACCCATCTCGGCGCACAGAGCGGCGCGCTCTTGACCAGCGCTCGGCGGTTCAGGGACGCCGCGTGAATTCTCCGGAAACGCCACGCTGATGGGATACGGGCGCACGCGCGTGACGTGACCTTGGCGATTCACTGCGAAATGATCCCATTCCGTGAGCGCCTCAAGTACGCGGTCCACAGTCTCCAGAAAATTGTTGCAATGCGATTGGATCTGGAAGCCCATGAGGTCGGCGCCCAGCAGTCCATCGACAAGTTCGCGCTGCCACGGACAGATGCCAAAGACTTCCGGATTTGGCCATGGAATGTGCCAAAAGATCGCAACGCGCGCGTCGGGCCGCGCTTCCTTGACCATCCGGGGAAGCAGCGCGAAGTGATAATCCTGCGCGAGAAGAATCGGCGATTCCGTGCTCTCCATTTCCTGCAAAACGACGTCGGCAAACCGGCGATTGATCTTCTGATAGTGCAGCCAGTCCTCGGGCCGGAAAATCGGTCGCGTATGCGCGATATGGCACAGCGGCCAGAGACCTTCATTTGAAAAACCTTCGTAGTAGCCTTTGTCTTCCTCATCGCTGAGCCACACGCGGCGTAGTGTGTAGCTTGGACGATCGGGCGGCACGCGCAACCGATCGTGTGCATCGACGACTTCGTGGTCGGCGCTCCCGGAGCCGTTGGCGATCCAGGTGCCATTGCAGGCGCGCAGCACAGGTTCGAGCGCGGTGACGACGCCGCTCGCCGGAATGATTACGTTGATGGCCTTCTCCTTTTCGCTGAAGACGTGCATATAGGGCTCACGATTCGAAACAACGTAAAGCGGTTTTTCCTGAAGTTTGTTGCGCAAGCTGACATGCAGGCGCTCGGCAGTCCACAGAGAAGCGTTCGAATCGCGCAACCGCGCTTCTTCTTCCGCGGCAGCGCGCGCCGTGTCCAGGTCACGCGCGAGGTGCTTCACTTCGTGATGGATCTCGTCGAGAATCTCGCCATTGGAAACCGCCGGTGGCGCGTTTGGCTGGCCGGTGCGCAGCGTCCGCAGCCATT
>QHZC01000169.1 GCA_003224515.1 Acidobacteriota bacterium | reverse complement strand
ACGGCGTGAACGTCAAAGCCCGTGCCATCGTCTTCGATGGAACAGCACAATATGCGATTTTGCCGGCCGATTCGAATCCATACTCGGCTCGCCTTTGCATGTTTCGTGGCGTTGGTCAGGGCTTCCTGGACGACGCGGTAGAGGGCAATCTCGGTGGTGCTGGGGAGCCGCCCGGCAAACGCCACCTTGATATGGATGGGCAGATTGGCGCGCTTTGAAACGCCTTCGGCCAGGAAGCGGATCGCCGGAATCCAGCCCAGATCATCCAAAACCGTTGGCCGAAGTTCATGGGAATATCTCCGCAACTGTTTTTCCACCTGGTTGAGCAATTCTTCTATCCGCCCCATCTGCTCTTTTTGGCGTTCCGGCAATTCCCGCGCGACCTCGGCGAGTGCCAGATGCACCGCCACCAATAGCTGCCCGGCTTCGTCATGCACGGCATAAGCAATGCGCTTGATCTCTTCTTCCAGCGTTTCATTGAGTTGCCGCAGCGCCGCGATCGCATCTTGCACTCCGCGATGCGCCATTTCAAAAGGCGAGAGCATCTCTGCCAGGAAATCGCCGGCGGCGGTCAGCATTTCCTGCGGGCCCGCCGCTCCGGGGGCCTCGGCGAGCATCCCGTGGAGCCCCCGATGATGCAGGGCGGCGATTTCCATGAGGCTCTTTTTCTCCGTGATGGCGCGCCGCCCTAGCTCGTAGGCGCGGCCCAACGCGGCCTCGCCGCCACTCCGGGCATATTCCCCAAACGCCGAGCGATATTCTTCTTCAAACGTTGCCGGCGGCTTCGTCTTCCGTTTGATTGCCGTCTTCATGCACGAACCTCGGTGAGCCTCACCACCAAAACGAGCGCGTCATCAGTTCCCCGGCAGTGACGTTCCAGAATGCGGTCCGCCGCTCTTTGCGGGGATTCCAGCGCGGAAACACCTTCGGCAAAGTCACCGCGAATCCCATCCGTAACAAATACCAGAGTATCCCCTTTCGCAACCGGAAGCACCGCCGCCTGCAGCGCGGGCAACTGCGAGCCGACCACACCGCCACGCAGCAGCAGCACCTCTTGCACGCTTCCTTTCCGGGCCCCAGCGCGCATCAACGCCCCTTGCACATTGCCGACGCCGGTCCAGGTCATCATGCCATGCTCCTGGTCAATGGAAGCAAGGCTCAGGACCACGCCGCGCGTCCCGCGCAGCCCCTCGTGGCAACGCTGCAGCAGAGAAATGACCGGTTCGTCCGCTCCCGCTTTCAGAATCGAAACCGCCGCCTTCGCCGCGTTGGCCGCTTCTTCTCCATGTCCGATTCCGTCGATCGCCGCGATCAGAATTCCACCCTGGTTACAGCAAACCAGATGGTGGTCGCCCGATTCCCCCTGGCCCGGGAGAACGAACTTCGCCACCCCATACTCCACCAGCGGCATGTTTATTGTTTCCACTTCTTCACCGTCACCATCGTCCCCCGGCCGGGTTCAGAGGTAATTTCAAATTCGTCCATCAGGCGGCGCACTCCCGGCAGCCCCAGGCCCAGGCTCCCCGATGTCGAAAACCCGTCTCGCATGGCTTGACGAATGTCCCGGATTCCCGGACCGCTATCGGAAGCGATGATCAAGACCCCCTGGCGGCTCGAGGAGTTGACCATCTTCAAGGCGATTTCCCCTTTGCGTGCGTAGGACACAATGTTGCGCGCCAGTTCGGAAATGGCCGTGGCGATGAGCGTGGCGTCTCCGGTGGAAAAGCCTAGTTCGGTCGCGAGCGCGCGGCCCCGCTGACGGGCTGTCACGATATCTTGGTCCGAGTTGATGCTCACCCGGATTTCTCCCGCCCTCACTGTGTCTCTCTCAGTCTGTGTTCTTGAATTTCTGAGTCAAGTACGCCAGACCTTCCTCCAAGTCCAGCGCCGTCACCACGTCTTCCAGTGTCAGCCCCAGCTGAACCATGGCAAAGGCTACTTCCGGCTGAATCCCCACAATCACCGTTTCCGCGCCGCGCAGCCGGATCATGTGCGCGATCTCCCGCAGCGTCCGTGAGGCGAACGAGTCCATCACGTCCATCGCCGTCACGTCCACGATCACCCCCCGCGAGCGAAGCTTTACCACCTGCTGCACCAGTCCACGCCGCAGGTGCTCCAGGTCCGCGTCCGAGAGCGCCGCCTGAAAGGTGGCAATCAGCACCTCTCCCTGTTTCAAAATGGGGACTTCCACGTAGCCCTTCTTCCCTAAGGTTTAGCGGGTTTCCGCCAGTGTCACCACTTTGTATCCCAGCAGTCTTTCCGCCTGCTCGATGCCGCCTTGCAGGTCCCCCACCGTGTTCATCTTCCCCAGATCCACGCCGATCGTCACCAAGGTCTGCGCAATCTCCGGCGAAAGGCCCGTAACAATGACCGTCGCGCCCAGCAGCCGTGAAGCTTCCACCGTTTGCACCAAGTGGTTCGCTACCGTTACGTCCATGGCCGCCACACCGGTGATATCGATCACCACGACTTTCGCGCGATTCGTGCGGATGCCCCGCAGGAGTTGTTCCGTCAACTGCCGGGCCCGCTGCGGATCGATCACCCCGATGATCGGCAGAATCAGCAAGCGCTCGCGCACCTGCAGCACCGGCGTGGAGAGTTCGCGGATCGCTTCCTGTTGCTGGCGGATGACGCGCTCGCGCTCCTGCACGAAACCGACCGCCACGGTGTTCGCGATGCGGTTCGCAGCAGGCTCATAAGCATCCAAAATGCGATTCAATTTCTTGAAATCCGTCTGGTACTTTGCAAACAGCGACCGCGCCAAAACGTCGCGCAGCAACAGCACGATTCCCACCACTTCGTGCGTCTCGACTCCTCGCGGAATGATGCGCTCCGACAGATTGCGCGCGTAAGCTTGCAGCGCTTCGAAGGCCTCGGTCTCCAAAGCCTCCACGTAGCTGTCGTACACCGAAGTCGCTTCCGCGAATATCTCTTCTTTGGTCATCGCCGTAAGCAGACGTGTCTCCGAGATGCGCACCACCCATTCCTCGCGCAACAGCGTGCGG
>QHZC01000168.1 GCA_003224515.1 Acidobacteriota bacterium | reverse complement strand
CTTGGTTGTTGCGGGGAAAAGAAAGTATGCCAGCGGAGCGGGTTCCGGGCAATCGCTCTGGATGAACTGAGGTTTCAATCCCAAGCCGCCTCCGCTAAGATGGGTACGGACATTCTTCTTATGCGCACGAGGAGCCAAAGACCATGGCTACCGTTTCACAATCCCAGAAACCATCACCGGAGCGCATCTTCGGAGTGCTGAACGCATTTCAAAGCTCTGCCGCACTGAAGACCGCGATCGAGTTGGACGTCTTCACGGCGATCGCCGATGGCGCCGACCGAGCGGACGCGATCTCACGGCGAGTGAATGCAGCGGAACGCGGCGTGCGTATCCTGTGCGACTACCTGACCATCCATGAGTTCTTGACCAAGAACGATGGCCGCTATGCTCTCACGCAGGAGTCTCGGATTTTTCTCAACCGGCATTCGCCTGCGTACATGGGAACCTTGGCAGATTTTCTTGTCAGCGAAGGGCACAAGAGAAATTTCGACGCATTGACGGAAACGGTGAGGAAGGGCGGAACGACAATCGCACAAGGAGACAATACCAAGCCAAACGACGAACTGTGGGTGACCTTCGCGAGGACCATGGCACCGTTGACGACGGTGTCGGCCGGGTTCATCGCGGACCTTGCGGGCGCAAAGGAAGGAAAAGCATGCAAAGTGTTGGACATCGCTGCGGGGCATGGAATGTTCGGGATCACCATTGCGAAACAGAATCCGAACGCACACATCACCGCGGCTGACTGGGCGCCGGTCTTGGCAATTGCGAAGGAAAATGCGGCCGCAGCCGGAGTAGCTGAGCGCGTGGCTTTCCGGCCTGGAAGCGCTTTTGAAACAGCCCTTGGCGAAGGCTACGATGTCGTGCTACTGACGAACATCTTTCACCACTTCGACATGGCGACTTGCGAAAAGCTGATGCGTCGCGTTCATGCGGCGTTGAAGACTGGGGGAAAGGCCATCACGCTGGAATTCGTGCCCAACGAAGACCGCGTAACCCCGCCCATGGCCGCGGCTTTCAGCCTCATCATGCTGGCAGGAACTGACTCTGGCGACGCCTACACCTTCTCGCAATATGAGAGGATGTTCGGGAATGCCGGATTCGTGAGAACGACGCAGCATACCGTTCCGGATTCGCCGCAGCAATTGCTTCTGTCGGAGAAATAGGAAACCCTGGTGAAGAAAAAAAACAAGCAGATCACGATAAAGAAAAACAACGGGAGAAATCACGATCAGGTGTTGCGCGAACACCTCGCCGCTCTCTTTAAAGGTGGCGAGGCGCACGTGCACTTCATGGATGCGATCGATGGTTTTCCCGAAGCGAAACGAGGAACATTCGTCGAGGGCTTGCGGCATACGGGATGGCAGTTAATGGAACACGTGCGAATTGCACAATGGGACATTCTGGAATTCAGCCGCTACGCAAAGCACGTCTCGCCGGGATTTCCCGAGGGCTACTGGCCGAAGACGCCGGTACCGCCGGACGAAGCCGCATGGGAAAAGAGCGTGCAAGCGTTCCAGCACGATCTCCAGGAAATGATCAAACTGGTGAGAAATCCGAAAACGGATTTGTACACAGCGATTCCGCACGGAGACAGGCAGACGATTCTGCGCGAGGCGCTGCTGCTTGCCGATCACAACGCTTATCACCTGGGTCAGCTGATCGATTTGCGGCGCGCGCTGGGCACCTGGCCGGAATCGTAAGCACTAGTGAATCGCAGGCCAGTCTGGAAACCCGGGAATTTGCGTCAGTACGGCGTCTTATTTTCCTGTTGCTTCCACGCCGAAAAAATAGCCAGGGAATCGGCTCGCAGAAGCTGGGTCATAGGAATGCGCCGCCCTGCAGGTGCGATCTTCAGCTCCTCATAAATGAAGGCGTCGTCGAAACCGGCGCTCGAGGCGTCGGCAGCAGTTGCGGCATAGAAAATTCGCGTTGGGCGCGCCCAGTAGATCGCGCCGAGGCACATGGGGCAGGGCTCGCAGGTCGTGTAGAGATCGCATCCGTTGAGGTGAAAATTAGCGATAGCGCGGCAGGCCTCGCGAATGGCGACAACTTCGGCATGCGCGGTGGGATCGTTCGTAAGCGTGACGCGGTTCGTGCCTTCAGCAAGGATGCGATCTTCTTTGACGATCACGGCGGCGAACGGCCCGCCGCTGCCCGAGCGAACGCTTTCCAGCGCCAGCGCGATGGCGCGCCTCATGTAGTCTGGAGACATGTCGTGTTGTACTGCCGTGTTTCAGAATGTACTGTCCGGTCCAAAATCGCAACGCGGCATTTTTCCGACACCTGGAATCGCCTAACTCCCGGGCAATCGGCGCGGCTGGCTTCGCGGCCGCCGGGCCTTGCAAGAAAACGGATTGGCGGTAGGATAGAAAGCGTTGTATTACCTGGTTTTGACTTTCCTCCAGTGACGGAGCGAGGGCGCATGATTCATGTCGACAATATTTCCTACCGCGATCGTGAAATAGTCAGCGACCGGCGTGGATTCCTCAAAGGCATGCTCGGAGCGGGCGCATTTGTTCTGAGTGTTCGTTTGCTGCCGGAGCAGATGTTTGCTGCATCCCGAAACGCCAGCGCCTCGGAGGCGATGAGCAAGGCGCCGTTGAGGCCGAACGTGTACCTCGCGATCGATGCGGACGGAACCGCATACATCATCGCGCACCGCTCGGAGATGGGAAGCGGGAGCCGGACGGCGCTGCCGCGCATCGTGGCGGACGAGCTGGATGCGGACTGGGCACGCGTGAAGCTCGTGCAGGCAACCGGTGACGAAAAATACGGCGATCAGGATACCGATGGATCGCATTCGGTGCGGAGTTTCTTCAACGTCTTGCGGGAATCTGGCGCAACCGCGCGGCTGATGCTGATGAGAGCGGCGGCGGCGCAGTGGGGTGTGCCGGCCGTAGAATGCACAACAAGTCTGCACACCGTGGTGCACCAGCCGTCGGGAAAAAAACTGGGTTACGGAGAGCTCGCGGCGGCAGCGGCGAAATTGGACGTTCCGAAAAAGGAAGACGTAAAGCTGAAGCCACGAAACGAATGGCGATACATCG
>QHZC01000032.1:8549-12798 GCA_003224515.1 Acidobacteriota bacterium | reverse complement strand
GTCTATGCTGAGGAAGGCCCGCGGCGAGTGCTCAGCGTTCTCAGAGCTAGTTGCGGTTAAGAAGTTGAAACCTTCTTGAAACCACCGATAAAAGTAGTGCAATCGGAGACCGCCGACACCATCATTTCTAGAGGGAAAATTTGGCTGGGGCGGAAGGATTCGAAAGCTAACCGGGGCCAACCAAAAACCCTCTAAAACAGCCATTCTCCAATGTTTCCAACGCCGTAGACGACTCAGGCGCTACGCGTCTTTAAGCCGTCTTAAGCCGTATTATGCCCCTAATACCGATTGAAAAGGTAGTACAGCTCACCAAAACTGAAGTGCCCACAAAAATAGCACTTCGGGGTGATTTACTTCTAAAAAACCTCAACTTATGGTTAGCACAAGTCCTGGGAGGGACGCTAACATGAAGACCAAGAAGAAAGCTACAAGGGCAAAGAAACTCGCGACACCGAAGCGAACGCAAGTGCGGTCCAAGGCCGCTCGCGCTCATATCGCTGAGGGTACGCGACTCTTTGCCCTCGCGGGACGCCCTACAAAGGCCCAGTTCGTAAAGGTGTACGGGCCGCTGGGACCAAAGATGACCTGGGAGCAGCGGGCAAAGCAGGCGTTGACGCCAGACACTTTCAGGCCGCCCTCACTGCGAAAGGCGTGGCCTGAAAACTGTCGCACAAATTCAAAGGCCCTCAGTCGCGAATCGGCTGAGGGCCTTTGTCTTTGCCTCACCGATGCTTCGTGGGTTTCGCTCCGCTACAACCCTCCCAGTTGAAGCTGCCGGGCGCAGGAATTTGGCCGAAGCAGTGCCCAGGAAACGAGCGGCAGGGAAAAGAGAGGCATACGAGACTCAGCATGATTGGCGTTTAAGAAGTGGCAAGATTGGCGCTTCACCCCTGACGAACAGGGAATCGAATGCGAAGTGCCTTATAGTTTGATCAAGACTGTTTGATCAAGACTTGACAAGTTCCATGTGTGGGAATATGGTTCACACCAGTGAAGTTACATCAGTGTTAATCGCTTCGGAATGTTCCACTGAGCTGACGTGACGGACGCCGGTCGAGATCGGGTTCTTGTCCTGCCGAATCAGAATTGGCGGCAATTGAAATAATCGAATTCTAGGGTTGCGTAGGTCTCCGATTAAATTTTGAGTCTCGGGATTGATGGTTCGTCTCGCCTAGTCTCCAAAGGAAGTTGTGGAGGCGCATATGCCCGGATTCCAACCCGGATTTCCATTCGGTAGCAGTCTCTCAACACTAGTCTGGCTCATTGCAATCGTGATTGTAGTGGTGGTTGTATGGCGAGGACGTAGTGGCTTTGTGTCGGGCACGCCAATAGTCCTAAGTAAATTTCGCGTGAACGAGGATCCGGCAGCGAGAACATGCGTTGAGATTGTTGGTCGCGCCTCCGGGCCTATTTCCTGGATTCTTACGGCACTTAAATTGGAGCCGGAATTCCATCTCGTTGTGACTAACTCTGAGGTTTCAATTCGGCGAGGGAGCCTTAGCGGCGTCTTGCATATATACGTACCGCTAGGAAAGATTTCTGCCGTGGTTTGCGGGTATCAGCGGTCCATCCTTGCGGATTTCTACTGAATCTATTATCCGGATTTTTTGAGAACAATTCCAACCAAGTCGGCTCGGATATGGGGTTAGCGTTTGGATTCCTTATCCTCGCGGGGATCGCTAGCCTCGTGTATTTTCTGTCGAAGCGAATTGGGATTGTGGTCGAGACAATGCATTCTCATAGCTTGGCATTCAAACGTAGTGTCATAGAGAACGTCTCTGTTGACCTGCCAGAGGCATTGCGTGCGATTTCGGTGATCAACGCGCGGGTTCTCGCCGCACAAACCGTACAGACCGTACCGGTGCGATCAGATACTCAGGCTTCACCGCTGGTGACGGCATCGAAACCGTCGGAGCCCAGCGCACGGGGCGGTTGTCCCCAGTGCTTGGCCGTCAATCCCATCGGCACGCGATTTTGCGAGAACTGTGGCTCTCCGCTGCCCGCCTAGGTAAGTCGCCTCTGCATTGGAGTAAAGAATGATTTGTCCGAGTTGCCATGCCGAGGTTGGTGAAGGAAAGGGGTTCTGTGGCAAGTGCGGCGCAACTCTGCGCACCACTCCACCGTCTTCTCTTCCCGCCACGAGTTCGTTGCGTTGTTCCAGGTGTGGCTCTGAAGTAGCATCGGGTAAGAAATTCTGCAGCGCGTGCGGCAATCCAGTAGGCGAGCGGCCGGCGCCAACGGTATCATCAAAGGCGGCTGCGCATGTCTTTTCACCGAGTGAGGCACCGAAGAATACAGCTGCTTCGCAGGCGCGAGTTTCGACCCCACCCGCACTCTCCACACCGCCCCGTGTCCGTGCGCGAAGGCCTATCAACTGGCGCAAGGTTAGGATTGCGGTCGGAATTCCTGTCTTACTCACGGGACTCGTCCTGACCGCGTGGTATTTCTTGCCGCGGGAGCCTTTGGCCCCGGAGAGACTTGGAACAATTCTCGATCGCGCCACGGCTGGGACATTCCTCACGTTCAATGATGGTGCACCCGGTCGGCAGACTCTGGTGCTTTCATCCGAAAACGACATCTGGGAAATCTCTACTCGGGAGTCGGTCTATCACGGACCAATCCTTGGATACTTTTTTTCGCCGGACGGCAAAGTTGTTTTGGATAATCTCAGTCTGTATGACTGGCGAAGTAAGAAACGCACAATGCTGGAGAATCCTGCGCCCTAGTGGGTGTCAGTCACTGGAGGCTCTCGTTTTGCAAACCGTTATGAATTGGTTGCATTTTCGAACGGCGGAAGCTTGATTGCTGGTGCTAGGCCCAATGGTTCTCTCCACCTGGTCGATACCGCCACGGGGAAGGTCGTCCACACCCTACGTGAGGGGGGCGACTCGTTGTCACATTATGAAAATGCGCTCTGGAATACAAAGACAGGAGACCTCCTCGCAACACTATCCGATCAGGACCGTCAGCCATGCGAGGGATCTGCCCCTCAACCGCTAGATCCGCTCAGTGCAGTGCTCGCCGTCGACTTCTCCCCAAGCGGTCGCATGTTAACCTCGCAAGACCGCTATGGCGTCGTTCGTGTCTGGCAGGTTTCATCTCACCATGTGCTCTACACCCTGCCGTTCAACCTTTATGCAGATATACAGTCGTCCAAGCCCAGCGCGATACTCCCCCCCACCATTAAGTTGGTGAGGTTTAGCCCAGATGGGCGATTCCTGGTGTCTTCCTCGGGTTCCTCGCAGAACGGGGAATTCTATCAAATGTACTTGGTTTGGAACGCGGCCAGCGGCCGCCTCTTGCGGGCATTCAGTTTGCCCGGTGTTGGTGCGTTCGCCTTCTTGCCAGATGGCAATCTGGTTGTCGCGCAAGCTTCCAAAGGCCGCGTAAAGGTCGAGAACTGGGCGTTACGGTTGCATTACCGAGTACCTTTTATTTCTTCTGCCCAGCAACCTGTCGGGCCAACCGACCCGGGCCTTTCGCAGGCGTACGAAGATTCGGAGATTGGAATATTGTCATTTTTCCAGTCCAACCTCGGGCGCTACGTGGGTGGAATCGGCAAGGGGTTTTTTCCAACTAAGTTGGAAGACCTAGGCAAAGACCCCCGGGGTGCGGGTGAGTTCAGACAAGAAATCTCCGGCTACCGAAACATTTACACGCCAGGCCCACCAGATGATCAGGGACATATCACTAGTTATGTACTTTCTGCGCGACCACTTCTCTACCAGCAAACTGGAACGCGCAGCTTCCTAGTGGACCAGACTGGGCAAGTGCATGCTACCGAAGAAGCCCGCGAAGCGACGACTTCTGATGCTGTTTTTCGCACTCTTCCGGACGCCGTCCAAGTTGCGACGACTGTGCAGAAGGCAGCACCACCCCAGAACGCGCCAGCTGTCCAAACTGTGACGCCAACCTCAGATGCACCCACTCGGGTCGATTGTTCGTCGGAACGATCCCTGCGCGCAGGGACAGGGGAAGCGACTAAGATTCAGTTTGTAAACCGCAGCTCACAATCCATAAGAATCTTCTGGCTCAACCAATATGGCGCTCGGGTTCTCTACAAAACACTGAATTCAGGTGAGTCCTATCTTCAGGATACTTTCCTCACACATCCCTGGGTGATCACCAATTTCGCTGGCGAATGCCAGGCCATCTATATGCCTACGCGAGGGACCTCAACTGTCGAATACCAATAGCTCGTTGGAGAATTCACCACCGCACTGTTCCCGCATGCGGCGGGCGAGCTCGG
>QHZC01000032.1:0-8508 GCA_003224515.1 Acidobacteriota bacterium | reverse complement strand
GTTCTGTGGCAAGTGTGGCGCAATTCTAGGTCCCGCTGTACTCGCATCCGTTCCGGATGTGCCAACCTCATTGCGTTGCCCCAAATGCGGGTCTGAAGTATCGCCGGGCGAGAAGTTCTGTGGTGCCTGTGGCAGTCCGGTCGGGACGCAGCAAGGGCAATCTCCAACGGCGTTGCCTAAGACAGTTGCGCCGACATCTTCTCCGGCTGTCGCTCCGCGGCCATTAGCGCCGCCCACGCTAGCACACGCCCCAGCGGCAGGACCAAGAACGGCACTCATCGTCGGGGGTGTCGCCGTGGTGGTTCTGCTGGCAGCCGCGGCGGGTTGGTGTTTCTGGGGCGTGAAACTCAGGGTCGGTCATATCACAGCGAATAATGCCGGGCAACTGAAATTGAAAACCCTGGCACACATACGAGGCAATGCGTATCAAATCGATTCAACGGCAGACAGCCACACTGTTTCGGTTCTGGCCGTCGGCATGGATCGCGGCGCTATTCTGGTCGATATTGACACAGGAATAGAGTCAGCTCGGTGTACGGCACCCTACTCTTCCTATGCAATCTCTGGGCGAATCGTGGCAGGAGCAATTGGCGGTGAGGTCCAATTATGTGAGCCACTCTCTCGAACCGTTGTGCGATCGCTTCAGCCGGTTGAGGGAGGCGTGACATCGTTGGCCTTCTCTGCTAACGGGCGGTTCTTGGCTAGCGGCAGCAGCGACTCAAAAGTTCGCGTCTGGGATGTTACAAAAGGCGAACTGGTGTGGACATCGCCTGTCGACAGCGCGCCCGTGGCGAAGGTTTCCCTCTCGCCCGAGGGGAATAAGCTGGCCGCCATTTACCGGAATTGGGGCGTGAAGTATTGGGATCTGAAAGCCAATACATCTCGGGAGATGCCGTTACCGCCTGCAACTAGCCACCCTGAAAGTGAATATGTACGCATGTTGTCCTTTCTGGCAGGTGGTCGAAGGCTCCTAGTCGGATTGAAAAGTGTCACTTGGCTATGGGATGTGACCTCTGAAGGGGGTGTGGTCAGGCGGCTGGAGCATGCTGCCGATGCCGTTTCACCGGATGAACGAATTGTCGTGTCGGTTGGCGGGTATATTGGGCTCGGAGCTCAAGGCTACACGCCTTTAACCCTGTGGGACCTCAATTCGGGAGCTGAGATTGCTACTCTAAACACAACTCGAGGAATGCTCCCAGTCTCGGCAACGTTTACAAAAGATGGATCAGCCCTGCTGGCGAGCACAATTTCGGGTGAAATTCTGGTATGGCGACTGGCGCCGCAATAGTCAGCGATCAACCTAATCGCCTATCCGGCGAGAACTGTGGTCCTGCTTTGGTTGGATAGGCAAGCCGCTTGTTGCGTAGGAGTGATGCATGATTTGTCCAAATTGCCATAGCGCGATAGGGGAACAGAAGAAGTTCTGCGGCAAGTGTGGCGCGGCGCTGGGGACTGTTACATCGGCTGAGGTGCCAGCAGTGCGGAGTTCCCTGCGTTGCGCCAAGTGCGGGATTGGAGTATCCCCGGGCGAGAAGTTCTGCGGCGTATGTGGGGGCGCAATCGGCGCGGAAGTGGAGAGCCGGCATGTAAAGAGAGGCTCGCCGACCATGTTTGTTTCAATTGCTTCCGCGGTCGCTCTCCTCGTCTCAGGTGCGGCATGGTATTTCTTCGGGAGCGGATTGCACGCGAAAAATTCTTTCGGACGTGACCTCATTGACATCCCCAGCGTTGAGGGCACTCGTCTCATCGATGCGCTGAACGGCAGATCCATCGGCGAGGCATACGGNNNNGTATCGAATATCTCGGTACGGCGGAAATCTTCTCGACGGACGTGCAGGGGGGCGACGTAACCTGGCCCGGCACTACCCAAGCTGTCCGTCTCGAGAAACGGTGACATCTCCTTGTGGATGGCGATAGCGAAGTACAACCAACCACCCTCGGATGCTACCTACTGTCGGGCACGGCACAAGATTTCGGTTTGGCGAATGGCATGCGATCGGGATCAGCTACGGGAGCGAAGGGCAGTTCATCATGGTAGACGATACAGTTGTTGCCTCAGCTCCCAACCTTACCCAAAGTCTCGGGCGAGCTGGAAATCATCAAACCCCTCTTGACGTGCCGACCATCGGGGAAACGGTCTCTCACTTTTGGGGTTATCACCAGCATGAGGGTGGATTCGAGGGAGTGCTGGCAAGATTCAGGGCGTCGGCGAGACAGCAGGATTGGCATCTGGCTCGTCGGATAGGTGGCTGACTGTAGCTTCGACGAGGGCGGAAGATTTGGAACCGTTGAAGGGAGACTCAGCATGAATCGCAACTTGCCTGCTGCACTTGTCGTCGTTGTCGCGGGGGCTTTTGAGGGCAGTGTAGGCGGTAAGATAAGCCCTCGACGGGGGGTTGGTGCCCGATGATCTGTCATAGCTGTCATGCTGACGTAATCGAAGGAAAGAAATTCTGTGGCAAGTGCGGTGCCGCTCTCGGTGGCGATGAACAGACCGCCGCCCGGTCGTGCCTAGTTTGGTGCGATGCTCCAAGTGCGGGTCTGCAGCCCAACCCGGCAAGAAATTCTGCAGCGCCTGTGGTAGTCCGATTGGCTTACAACCTGCGCAGACTCCCACGTCCTTACCCGGAACGGCAGCGCCATCTTCTTCGCCGGGTCCGATTTCGAGGCCGTTGGCCACTCCGCAGCCCGCAGTTTCGATATCGATCCATACTCCGCCTGTTCCGAGGAGCGCGCCGAGCGGAACGATTGGTAGAGACATTTCCGTTCCGGGGAAGAAGTTGCCGTCTGGGAAGGTGATGGGTTTGATTGCAGTAGTGATTCTCCTGCTCTTGTGCGCTGGCGGCTGGTATCTACGGGGTGTCGAACTTGACCTTACTACCGATCCCGGTGGGGCAGAAGTCGCGGTGGACGGGAAACCAGCCGGAAGGACTGTCGGTCACGGTGGGTCCTTGGTGGTACCACACCTCACCCACGGCACGCATACTCTGACACTCACGCATCCGGGATTCGATGAGTGGTCCCAACCAGTAGCTCTGGGCTGGTTTGAACTGAGGCATACGTCGAAGGTGACTCTTCCGGTTCCCACATTTCCGCTCACAATTTTCAGCGTCCCGGCAAATGCCGCAGTTCAGCTGGACGGAAAAGACGTAGGTGCTACGGACCCGGATGAAGGCAAGTTGGCCATTCCCGGAGTTCCTAGGGGACAGCACATAGTGACCGTTTTTATAAGGGGAAATCAGACCTACTATCCGACGTGGCAGAACTCTGTCTCGGTCGCTGCCCCGGTTTCTCTAAGAGCAGACTTGGAGGAAGCTGCGGTCTCCGTTCAGCGCGAAATTGCCGCTCACTTAGGGAGCGCACAAACGCTTTATCAGCAACGCCAATACCAAGCTGCTATTGCTCAGTGTGACGCGGCCCTGCGACTGAACGCGCAAAATCAGCAAGCGGCGCAACTCAAATCCCAAATCCAGCAGACCATGGCAATCCTGGGACAGCACCAAGAGTCTCAGGCGCAGCCGCTAATTTTTGCCAGGGATGTCCTGGTTTCACGTGGTTTAGTTTTCGATGATCAAACCAGAGCCATGTGTCCAATCAGAGGCCCTGACGGCCCATGTCAGGTGGAAGCTTTCGCGTTTGGTGAGTCGCGCGAAGACAAAGCTGGATACACATGTAGCAAGTTAGACAGGGCCAGCTATATTGGTCACTGCGTTCGTGGCACGTTGCAAGGAGTTTCTCTTGTCATTGCTGATGGGGCCACAAAAGCAGCGAAGGAAGCCGTTCTCTCATACTTCTCAGAGGGCCGGCTGGCTTATCCTGCGTTAACAACCTTCCTTGATGCAAATCAGCCTCGCATGTTCGCGGCACGTGAGAAAGCCAGCAGCTATGGCTGCGTTGTTTTTGGCAAATGGGACAATTCAACTACTCGCGGCACCTGTCCACGGTTCTTGGATATGTACGGGACGGATATATTTGACGAATCGAATCTACAGCGCTTGAGGGATGGTACCTTCGATGTGAGTCGTTACGCCGGCAAATTTGCAGAGTATATGGAGAAAAAATAGGGATTCGAGAGTCCTGTCGGTTGAGGTCAAGGTGCAATGAGCCGACGAAACGTTATACTCGCAAAGTTAGCATCAGCTATGCTCATTTTTTTGTGTAGTGAGCCAGCTTACGGTACTGCCGGGGCACCGCAACACCAAGGGCTCACGCTAGCGCAGATTGAAAAGTTAATTCAGATTCAGACGCCAGACGACGTTATCGCGCAGGAAATACGCTCCCGTGGATTGGCCTTTATTCCGACGCCCAAAACCCTTGAAGGGCTCCGCCAAGGCGGTGCAGGACAAGCAACGCTTACGGCGGTTCGCGACCGCATGCCGACCGGGACACTCGAAATTCAAGCGCCTCCCTACAGTCAGGTTGAAGTGGACGGGACAGAACGAGGGACAACCGACAATCTAGGCCGTCTTGTTTTGGCAGATTTGTCCGCTGGGGCTCACCGGCTTGTTGTCAACAAGGCAGGCTACCGGCCTGGAGATTTCAGTTTGACGCTCGCCGCCCGTGAATACAAGCACTTTTCCGCTCAGCTCGATTGGGCCGGAGGATACTTGAGCGTTCGTCCCGGCTCTGAGGGAGTGTCGATCGCGATTGAACGCATGGGTACTTTTGCCAATGAAGTTACTGACCTGCCCTGCCCTCCGGGCACTTACACCATTACAGTCTCAAGCCCGAAATACAAATCGGCACAAAAAATTGTCGAGGCCATCGCTGGCCAAACGGCCACAGCATCCTTCTCCCTCGAGGCCGATCCTGGATACCTCCAGCGGAACGTTGCGGAAATTCAAACCCTCTACACGTCACAGAATTACCTAAGCGCAATGGGCTCAGCGAAAGAACTGCTGTCTCTTAATCCAAAAAACAAAGACGCCCTCCGCTTTCTGGCGCAAAGCTACTTTCTCACGAGTGATTTTGGAAAGTTTGCGGCGACCGCGAGCGAGGCGCTGGACAATGGTGGCTATATCCAGGTCCGCTTGAACCATCATCATGCCATGGGCTCCGCTCTCCATCCCATAATTCTGGAGATTTCCGCCGCCTCCCTTTCGTTCGATCCGCAAACATCTGCCAGAGCTGTCTGCAACTATAAGGCGTTCACCACTCCTGTAGCGACGATTCTACACGCTGAGATGACCCGAAATAACAACAATGAGGTATATCTCAACCTCAAAATCTCGGATGTAAAGAATCCGAAAAAGGTCATCAATCTCAATTTTGCAGACCTTGAATCGCACTTCATCCAGACGCAGAAAAGCGGTGGAGGAATTATCGCGTACGAGGGACACCAACTGATCTCTCGGCCGCAGGCAGAGGAGGCTGGGATCACTTGCAAATCTCTTGAAGCGCGTCGCGCCCAAGGTTCAATAACTTCGAATCAGTTGAAGCAAGCGCAGTCGTCCATTTGTGCATTGCGGTGATCTGCCCAACTCGGAAAGGTATCGGGTTGGAGTTCGACGAGGGAAATTCTGGTATGGCGACAAGCGCCGCAATAGTCAGCGATCAACCTAATCGCCTATCCGGCGAGAACTGTGGTTTTGGCCTGCTCGGGTAGCCAAACCGCTTCTTGAATCGGAGCAACGCATGATTTGTCCAAATTGCCAAGCAGAGATTGGTGAAGGGAAGAAGTTCTGTGGCAAGTGTGGCGCTGCTCTCCGCGCCATTTCAGCGGTTTCCGTTCCCGTTCAGCCTAGTTCGGTTAGTTGCCCCGCGTGCGGTTCTAAAGAATCGCCTGATGTGAAATTCTGCGGCGTTTGTGGGAGAGCACTGGGCGAGGAAGCTTTGGGCAGACCTGCGAAGAGACCCTCGCCCGTCGTGATTGTCTCGGTTACAGCCGCGGTCGTTGTGCTTCTCTCCGGTGTGGCTTGGTATGTCTTTGGACACGGTCTGCACGCGACAAAATCTTCCGAACGAGAAAATGTGGCGCAGCCCGGAACACCAAATCAGGATTTTGTCGCCACTCCCGAGGTTTATTTGCCGCTGAAGGAGGGAGCAGTATTTCGTTACCGAACAACTGTGTTCAATATGCCCGGTCATCGGAATGGCACCAGCGAGTTGGTAGTGCTTGCGCCCCGCGAACTAAATGGCAGAAGAGTGGTTCCGAGGCGAGACATTAGTAGTAACGGTAATCTCCCTTTCATCTTTTTCTTTACGGAAGATAATGACGGTGTTTCATGGGTCGCGACGCAAGTTGGTGATGACGGCGAGCTGCGCGAGCTCCCACGACCCCAGTACTCCCTTAAGGCGCCGATTCGTCTGGGGACTACTTGGGATGACACCACTTCTGTCACCGAGGTGAATGGTCACGGAACAGGGGTTACGCTGAGGGCAGCTGTCGAGAGGACGGACGAAATTGTTACTGTGCCCGCGGGCACCTTCAAAAAGTGCTTGAAGGTGAAACTCGTCGGCGCGACGGACGAGATGAGTTTTCAACTGTCCAGATGGTACGCGCCGGGGGTCGGCTTGCTCAAGATTCTCGACGAAAGGCAGCCACTCAATCGTTCTGCTCCATTCCAACAACAGATAACAGAGCTTGAAGAGTTCAAATTGCCCGAGCGACACTAGAGACAAAAGAGACATGCCGCGTGTTTGGGACAGCACGGACAGCCGCACCGGTGGTCAGTGATGCTGCCTGTGCTTTTCTTGTTTCCCTTCAGTCTGGCCATTCTTCTTGGACGAGCTGTCGCACGATCCTTGAACACTAAAAGCTCGCAGTGATGAATATGACTGTGTAATCCCGCCTTAAGTGTGAGCGTAAATCTACAGATTTCCGCCCGTTCAGAAGCGCGCCCTAAGTACCTTAGATTGAGGTGTTCGCTAGCAAATTTTTGGTGGGGTTTTTAGCTCACTTTTTTAGGCCATGCGCCGAGCGTGATGGAGGGAGGCCTCATTTGGCAGAGCTCATTGCTTCTCTACGGCACCACCCACCATCCGCTCACAATCCACAGAAAACTTCAGTTGGCTGCCAAGCGGTCTTGGGTTGCTACAGGCGTCCTCCCCCGGCAACGAAGAGCCATTGGAAGAAAACTGTCGCGAGCTCAAATGCGCAGTATGCCTCGAACACTTGATCCACAAATCTTGTATAGGAAAGGTGCACCTCGACCAATTTGGCCCCGTCGGCCTTCACGTAGACAATCTCGTCAGTATTTGCATCATAGTGAGCCGAATGATGGCCGACGCCGTTGCGCAAGTTAAGATGGCTGTCCTTGATACCGTTATTTAGCTGCTCGAACCACCAGATGTCTTGGTCCCCCTTTTTAGTTTTGGCAACGGGTTTACCAGTAGTGGCGATCAGTTCGACGGCGAGACCAACAACCAGAAGCTTAAATGCGGTCTCAACCGTGTCAACGTAGAACGACCGCAAATCCTCGAAATTCTTATTCGAGAGGAGATAACCGTCAATGTTCTGGAGATGGTCCTTCCAATACCGCCGAACCATCAACAATGGCAGGAGACTCTCGTAGAGAGACATGAACTGTGTTCGCACAGATTTGAGTTCTTTCCACAGCGCTATCATGCGGCCCGTTGTCACGTACTCGGTCGCGAGGTCCCGTAATTCCTTTTCTGCTCGGTTCGTCGCAGCGGCTACTGACCTCTCGATTTTTTCCGACCGCTGAGGGTGTGCTACAAAGCGGTCAAAGAATTGCCGCATGATCGACAGAATCCAGCCGCCTCTGTTCTCCTGGTCCTTCAAATCGGGCATACCTTTGACAACAGACTGGCATTCCTGCTTCATTAGCTCGAGATTGCCATTTTCAAAGTGAACGAGCGCCCTCTGTAGAGCTGGCCACAACTTATCTTTTGAAATCCTGCGTATTGCCTCTTCCTTCTGATATTCCTCTGTGTTCTTAAGATTCCAGACGGTGACGACAAAAGGGCTAATCGGAGGCTTCAAATCCGCTGGGATCATCACTTCGGGATAGAAGAGAACCATGTGTTCGCCATCTTCCGCGCCATCGTCCCATGCCGCGTTGGTTGGTTCTTCATAGTGCAGGTTCGGGGCTTTTTGGTCTACGTTCAGGACAAATCCGATTTCAACTTTGCAGGTTGGACACGGAAACTTATGCTTCTGAACGGTTGCGTGTCCGATACCAGTCCTCGTCGTGACTATGGTTCCGCACGAAACACATCGTAGAGTCTTTCGGTTGATCATGTGCTCGCAGGTATTTTACCTTGCCGCACCCGATTGCCAGAGACGGAGTCTTTTGTTCTCCTTCGTTACATGTTGTGCTGGGTGAGGAGCCGGGAGCGGACGGTCCCATAGCCGATTCCCAGGATTGCGGCGATCTGGCGCAGGCTGTGGCCCTGCGCCTTCAATTCCAGAATCTGTTCTCGGTCTACCGCACTCTTCGGGCGGCCCAGCGTCTTACCATTCGCCTGCGCATTCCGAATACCCGCAGTTACTCGTTCCCGTATCAAGTCGCGCTCAAGCTGCGCGACCGCTGAGACGATGGTAAA
>QHZC01000162.1 GCA_003224515.1 Acidobacteriota bacterium | reverse complement strand
GAGCCGTATTGGTCACAAGCAATGGGAAGGAGTTCCAGCGTGTGCAGGGTCTACAAGTTGAGGACTGGCGCTGAACCGTTCCCACACCCAAATCTCCCGGGCGCAGACCTTCTGTATGCTCTTTCGGCTGCCAACCGTTCTTCCACACGGGCAGCTGAAGTGCTCCTGCGCTACCCCTGGCCGGGGAACCTGCGCGAACTCCGGAACGTCATTCGACAATAACAGCTGTTAACCGAAATGTTGCAGGTTCGAGTCCTGCCCGGGGAGCCAACGTTCTGGCTTCGCCGAACCGTCAGAACATATCGAGCGATCAGCGGGATGAAGGTCATGGAGACGATGCGGGACGATAGCAGTGCCAGGCTCAGCACCGAAAATGAGCCAGGAGGCTAAAAGCTGAACCATGGGGGATGATTTCGAGAAAATGCAGCCAAGGCCTTCCCAGCGCGATTTTTTCGACCTTCGAGGGGGAAACGGGCCTCTGCCCCGAAAATCGGGCCGCGGGTAGCCTCCGCTCGGACTGCGTCAAGGATCACAGCCCGCTACGCGGCGCTCAGCTGGACTGAGGCGCGCCCTGTTGCCTAAGTAAGGAGAATCGGAGGGCTTGCCCGGGAGAATCCAATCAATACTGCCAGTTTACGTTTACACTTCCTTCGCCGCTGGTAGGGACAGTGTACGTGTGATTGTTTCCCTCTTCCCAGGACACAGTGCCATCAGCAGCGACCTTGATAAATTTGAACTGGATCGTTTGTCCAGCAGGAACAGATACCCTCAGAGACCAGTTCGGATAACTCGGATGGATCGTGGCTTCCACCGCTTTGTCAATTGCCCAGCTCCGCCGTATTCCCTGTGAGAAAGATGCGATCGCCCTGGTTCACCGTCGGATTCTTTGCCGTGAATCTCACGGGAACTAGCTGAGCAGGACGGTCCGCGATTAGGGTCGGCGCCTGTTCTCTCGTTACAGCCTGTTCGAGAGCACTTCGAAGCAGCTCACTGTGCAATCCGTTGAGCAGCCACGAGCTGAGAAGCCACAGCTCGTGACCGTTCTGGGTTGAGCGGAGGTTTTCAGCTTCCGCCGCCAGTTCGACGGCCCGTTCTACATGGCCCCTTTCAAGCGCCCATTTGGCCTGTTGCCTAAGCTGATAGGCCTGATCGATCAGCAGTAGGAGCGGTGCGAGGTCGGCCCCACAACGCAAGCAGGTTCGAGAGTTCCGGAAGCGAGCGTGGCAGACCGGGCACTGGAACTTCGTGCATTCCTCAGTTCCGATCAACGCCCCTCCACGAAGAACAGAAGTTCACGCAGTTCGGCGGTTGCTCTCTTCAATGCCGCTGGCTCGTTCGAGCGGATCGCTGAATTTATTTTTTCGTGCAGGTCAATCGCTTCTTCCCGATCCTCTTCATGCAATCCGCCCAGCAGACGTTGCGATTTTTCGACCAGATCAGATGCTTCCTTCACCATCAACAGGGCTTGCGGCAGATCGGACACGCCGTTGTCAGCGGGCTCGCTCGCAACCGGTTCACTCGCGTCATCGGCGTCATCGGAGGCGAACTTCTCTTCATTGTCCGACCCCATGGCACTGTGGCGTGAACAAAGCACTTTCAGACGCTCGCGAGCCGCGGCGATCTCTGCAGGGCTCTTCTCCTGTAGTGCTCGTGCGATGGTGATTTGTTTCGACTTGCCAGTTTCCTTTTCAATGGCGGTGACGTGCAGGATGCCGTCTATATCGAGGCTCATGCGGCAGAGCACTTCATTCGGCTCTTCCGTTGGGCGGAGACCCTGAACGAGAAAATCGCCGACGAGGATATTCTTGAGCGCATCATCTTCCTCGCCCTGGTAGATTTCAATTCGTACCGAGTCTTGATAGTGCCGCGCGGTTGCGTAGCTTTCCGTACGGGTGACCGGCAACGGTGTGTTGCGGTTAATGATGGGGTGATAGCAGTGCGGGTAGGGGAAGCCACCGCGGTCTCCTAAGTAGGAGGGGCCGAAGGAAAAGGGACAGACGTCCACCAGCACTCGCTCGATTCCGTGGCCGGCAAGTCGAGAGGCTAGGACACCTGCACCGAGCGCCACGCACAAGTCAGGATGTATGTCTTGACGAGCCTCAAGCGACGTCAGTTCCCGCAACCTGCGGTAGATCAGGGGAGTTCGCGTCGAGCCGCCAACCAGCAAGATAGCGTCGATATCACTCGGACCCTTGTTCGCGTCTCGGAGGGCTTTCGAGACACTATCGAAGGTGGATTCGATCAGCGGCCGGATCATCTCTTCATACTCTTCTCTGGAAATCTCAACATCGAGGTGCAAGGGCTTCCCGTTATCGCTCACCAACGCTTCTTCCCGCACCCGGACGTAGGGCTCGAAACTCAGGATGGCCGTCTCTGAGGTTAATCCCATGCTTGTTCTGGAATTCCCGCTCCAAGCGCTCGAGCAAGAGGTCGTCGAAATCATCGCCTCCCAGTTGGTTGTTCCCGTGGCTGGCCAGGACCTCGGTGACGTCCCCCTCAACACTTACAATGGACACATCAAAGGTCCCGCCGCCGAGATCATAAACCATGGCGGTATGATGGACCGCGTCGCCAAAACCGTACGCGAGACTGGCGGCCGTTGGCTCATTGAGGATGCGCACGACTTCCAAGCCTGCAAGTTCTCCGGCCTCGCGGGTAGCGTTGCGCTGAGCGTCAGAAAAGTACGCCGGTACGGTAATGACCGCTTTTCTGATTCGTTGATTGAGAGTTTGTTCAGCCCATTGCGCCAATTGTCGAAGAATCAGCGACGAGATCTCTTGGGGCGTAAATTCCTTGTCGCCAAGCTTCACCGGTTCGGTCGAACCCATCTTTCGCTTAATACTTCGAATGGTCAGATTCGGGTAGAGCAGCTGCTGATGACGGGCCTCATGACCCACGAGCAGCGATCCGGCGGGGGAAAAGCCCACACAAGACGGCAGCATCTTGTCGGCCTCGGGGCCCAGGACCTCCACTTTGCCGTTTACAAAAGAAGCGATCTCCGAATTCGTGGTTCCGAGATCTATACCGACGATCAGATCACTCATGGTTTTCTCCTGTATGCTGCCCTGCAGGCCGGCGCGCAACCTTCACCTGTGCGGGCCGATGAACTTCGCCCTTCCATTCATAGCCCGCCCGGTACACTTCGAGCACCGTTCCCTCGGCTTCCTGATCGGTCTCTTCTACCTCTACGGCATGCATCGACTTCGGATCGAAGGGCTGCCGTTCGCAGGCAATCTCCTGGACGTCGAATTGCCCAAGCGTGTCATCTAGACGCTCCACGATTATCTGGTAGCCTTCCTCAAGCGCCGCTACGCTCTCCAAGGCTTGGCGGAAAGCGCGATTGCGACCCAGGAGCCGGGCAGTCCAACTGGACCGTGTCGAATCGTTCATCCTTTCCCGGGCCCCGCGGACCTGA
>QHZC01000161.1 GCA_003224515.1 Acidobacteriota bacterium | reverse complement strand
CAAAAACTTCTTCGCGAGATTTCCGGTCGCAACCGGTTCTACACCAGGAAGTGGAACGATGCGGGCGTCGTCCCCGGCGATATCCGGTCTATTTCTGACTTCCAGAAACTCCCTTTCACCCACAAATCGGAGTTAGTGCGCGCCCAGGAAGAAGCGCCGCCCTTTGGAACCAATGCGACCTTTTCCGTGGACGCCTACACGCGCGTTCATCAGACATCTGGAACGACGGGTACGCCGCTCTCGGTCGTGGACACTCCCGAAAGCTGGGAGTGGTGGGGAGACTGTTGGGGGCATGTTTTGAAGGCCGCCGGCGTGACGGCAGCGGATCGCGTGTTCCTAGCGTTTTCGTTCGGCCCTTTCATCGGCTTCTGGGCCACGGTTGAGGGAGTAAGAAAAATAGGCGCGATGGTGATTCCCGGCGGCGGCAAGGATTCCATCCAACGCTTGCACATGATGCGTGACCTTGGAGCGACGGTGGTGTGCTCGACTCCGACGTATGCGTTGCGGCTCGCGGAGGTTGCCCGGGAGGATCATTTCGACATGCGCTCCCTGCAGGTTCGCACGCTGATCCATGCGGGAGAGCCGGGAGCAAACGTGGCGCGAACGAAGTCCCGCATTGAAAAAGCGTGGAACGCGAAGTGCTTCGATCACGCAGGGGCTTCCGAAGTTGGTGCTCATAGCTTTGAATGCGAAGTTCAGCCAGGAGGAATTCACGTGATCGAAAGCGAATTCATTGCTGAAGTGCTTGACCGCCACACCGGGAAGGATGCGCCCTCCGGTGAAATAGGAGAACTGGTGATCACGAATTTGGGGCGCGCCGGGTTTCCCGTTATCCGATATCGCACCGGAGATCTGGTGCGCCTCAATTCCTCTCCCTGCGCTTGCGGGCGTAGCTTCGCGCGCTTCGACGGAGGCTTGCTGGGTCGAAGCGACGACATGGTGACGATCCGTGGTGTGAACGTCTACCCTACGGCGATCGAAAACGTAGTCCGCCAGTTTGCCAGCGTCGGCGAGTTCCAGGTGACAGTGAGTACTCTCAGAAGTCCTGTCCGGCAATGACGCCGAACACGTGCGAACCAGCGTGGAGCAAGCGATTTATCACGCACTCTCCTTGCATCCCACCGTCAAAGTCGCGGAACCGGGCACGCTGACACATTTTGAGATGAAGGCTCGCCGGTTCCGCCGCTTGGATGGCGAAAATCAACCGGGATAGCCGGGAACTTGTCAGCATGCCCGACCCGCAAAGATTTCCCTTCCCTCCAGCAACGATCTGAACAAGTGTTCTTTTTCTGAACAGTTGTTCAGAAACCTTTGACACCGGCGGAGAGAAGGTAGACACTAAGGAAGTCGATCCATCCTGAAGCATTCTTGGAGTGCCGGAGAATGAAGTTGTCTAGCAGCCAAGCAGAGCGTCGGCCGAACGGCTATCCGAGACGGCGCTATCTTGCCCGACGTCTGGAAATCTTGCGTGCCGCGGGAAGAGAGTTTCGCGTGCGCGGCTTTGCGGAAACCGGCATGCGCGACATAGCGGCGGCAGCGGCCCTGTCTCCGGCAAATCTATACAACTACTTCCGGGGAAAACACGAGATTCTCTTCTTTTGTCAGGACAATTCGCTCGATCGCATGATCGCGGCGCTGGACCAAGCTCGGCGGTTGAGAACCAGTGCCGCGATCAAGCTGCGCATGGTAATCGTGTCCCATTTGCGATGCCTGCTCGACGAAGTCGAGGGATCCGCGGCGCATCTTTTGACAACCGCGCTGGCGCCACGCCAACAACGCTATCTGGTAGGAAAACGGGACAAGTATGAAGAAGGCGTACGGAATTTAATCGTTGCCGGCATTCGAACGGGAGAATTCGTTTCCTTTGATCCGGCGCTTGCCGTGCGCGCCATCCTTGGAGGTCTGAACTGGAGTGTTCAATGGTTTAGCCCGGAGGGGCCGCTAACGGCCGTCCAGATCGCGGAGAAATTTGCGGACTATCTGATCCGCGGTTTGCTGGCCAAGCAGGATGCTCGGAAGCGGCTTTCCTTTGACAGGAAAACGCATCGCGCTGTCGGCCATCCGGCGCCGCGACGAATGAAAAGGCGCACGTCGGTTCGGTAATGTTTTCGCGAGGTGCTTGAAAGTGACCACACTGCCAATCGAATCGCAAAAAACCTCACAGATACGATTCACGTTAAATGGCGAAGAGACCGATGTCTGCTTCGCGCCTTACAAGACTTTGTTGGAAGTCCTGCGCGAGGATCTCGGTCATACCGGCACGAAGCACGGCTGTGAGCTGGGAGAATGCGGGGCTTGCGCCGTTCTTCTGGACGGCAAACCCGTGCTTTCCTGTCTCGTGCTGGCAGTCGACTGTAGCGGAAGGCAAGTACTGACGGTCGAAGGCCTCGGAGAAGATGGAAACCTTCATCCCTTGCAAGATGCTTTTGCCGATCTCGGTGCGGCGCAGTGCGGCTATTGCACGCCGGCAATTCTGGTGACGGCGAAGGCTTTGCTCGATCAGAACCCTCACCCCAGCCGCGATCAGATCCGCGAAGCGATCTCCGGAAACCTATGCCGCTGCACTGGTTACTTGCAGATTTTCGAAGCCGTAGAAGCCGCGGTGCTCAAGATCGCGGCGCAGAAAAGCACTGTAACGTAGATTACGCGGCGAGGGCACGGACAAAGAGGGCGCATGCCGAATGAAAAGGATCCGCGAATGACACCCGTTGGCGCTCGAAAGGCCAACGGAGACGAACTTCGGGTGATCGGAGTCCCTCGGCGCAGAGTCGATGCCCGCGCGAAGGTGACAGGCCAAACGCGCTTTGCCGACGACATTTTCCTGCCGCGAATGGCGCACTCGAAGCTGCTGCGGTCTCCCCATCCTCACGCGCGTATCCGGAAAATAGACACGTCGCGCGCCGCCGCTCACCCGGGCGTGTATTTGGTGCTCCAGGCCCTTTGTGTTGATCGCGTGAGGCATGTGGGAGATCCGGTCGCTGCCGTCATCGCGCGCGAAGAGCTGACGGCCTTTGAGGCTCTCGACTTGATTGATGTCGAATATGAAATCCTCACTACCATCTCTAGTTCCGAGGAGGCTCTTCGGACTCCTGAGCCGCGGATTCACGAATACGGCGAAGAGGGGAACATTCATAAACTCGTGGCCCTGGAATTCGGCAACGTCGAGGAAGGTTTTGCCGAAGCCGACGAAATCTTCGAGGACACTTTTTTCTTCCAAGGGAATACGCATCTCGCAATCGAGCAGCATGCTGCTGTGGCCATCAAAGACCCCGACGGAAAGCTGACGATCTGGTCCAGCACGCAGACGCCGCACTACCTTCACCGCGCGCTCGCTAAAGTTCTGGAAATGCCCGCCGCGCATATTCGCGTGATCGCCACGCCCAACGGCGGCGGCTTCGGCGGAAAAAGCGACCCCTTCAATCACGAAATCGTCGTGGCCAAGGCCGCACTGATGCTCGACCGGCCCGTCAAGATCTGCCTGACGCGCGAAGAAGTTTTCTATTGCCATCGCGGCCGCCATCCGGTCCTGATGAAATTCAAAACCGGTGTCAAGAAGGACGGCGCGATTACCGGCATGCATCTCCAGACGCTGATCGACGGTGGCGCCTACGGCTCGTACGGCGTCGCGAGCACGTTTTACGCCGGAGCGCTGCAAACAACGACATACCACATCCCGCGATACCGCTACCAGGGCTGCCGCACCTTCACGAACAAACCGCCGTGTGGGCCCAAACGCGGACATGGCACTCCTCAACCGCGCTTCGGCCAGGAAGTCCAACTCGACAAGATCGCGGAGAGACTCAAGATGGACCCGGCGGATTTGCGTCTCCGGATCGCTGAATCCTCAAACGCTTTGACCGCAAATTTCTTCCGCCTGGGAACCGTCAATCTTGCCGAGTGCATTCGCCGCGTCGTCAAGGTCTCTGGTTGGAAAGAGAAATTCCGTAAGTTCCCTGAAGGCCGCGGCGTGGGTCTGGCCTGCTCCGCTTATCTGACCGGGGCGGGACTCCCCATTTACTGGAACAAAATGCCGCACTCGGGAGTGCAACTGAAATTCGATCGCAGTGGCGGCGTTTCGATTTTCTGCGGCGCGACGGAGATCGGACAGGGCTCAGATGATGTTCTCGCCGGAATTGTCGCGGAGGTTCTTGGCATCGACACGTTTGACGTCCGCTTGTTCACCGGCGACACCGATCTCGGTCCCGTCGACTTGGGATCCTATTCGAGCCGCGTCACACTGATGGCCGGGAACGCGGCACTGCAGGCCGCGGAACGCGGAAGAGCGATCCTTAGAGACGCCGTGGCGGAAAAACTGGAAGTACCGAAAGAACGGCTGCGCTTTGCTGAGAGACGCGTTTTCGATTCCGCTGCGCCCGAAAAGGGCGTCACGTTTCAGGAAGCCGTTTGCCTGGCGGAAGCTCGTTTCGGCACGATTGGCACCGTGGGCTCCTACACTCCGCCTCTCTACAAAGGAGGCGGCGTGGGGCCTCTCCGACCTATTCCTATTCCGCCGCCGTTGTTGAAGTGGAAGTGAACCAGGCGACTGGCTGAATCATCGTTCCCAGGATTTGGATCGCACACGACATCGGCCGCGCGCTGAATCCTACGCTTGTGCGCGGCCAGGTCGAAGGCAGCGTGTACATGGGCCTCGGTGAAGCCCTTATGGAAGAGCAGGAATTCCGCCGGCTGCCGAAGAAACTTTCCCATGCGCTGGTGCACAAATTCCCTTCGATCCTCGAATACAAGAGCCCGACCTCGCTCGACATGCCCGAAGTCACGACTGAGCTGATTGAAGCTCCTGATCCCCGCGGCCCATTTGGCGCGAAAGAAGTCGGTCAAGGCCCGCTTCTGCCCATCATGCCGGCGGTGGCCAACGCGGTCTATGATGCGGTGGGCGTACGCATCGACGAGATTCCTGTCACGCCGGAAAAAATCATGAAAGCTCTCGCGGAGTAGAAAGCGGGACGCGAGCCGCGCTTCGGTCCGACTCATTTTCCGCACGTCAATTGGCCCGAAGCCCTGCGCGTCCCTCCTCCTTGGGAAGGCGGCGACGGCAACGCCGTGAACGATGTTCCCCGCCGGCAAAAACCCCGCCGGGAGAAGGTACTCGCGCCATGATGCGATTGCCTCTATTCGAATTCCGCGCACCGCCGACGCTTGACGAAGCCGCGCGCATTCTGGATGGTGAGCGAGCCAATGCGATGCCCCTTGCCGGGGGAACGGACCTGCTGCCGAACATGAAACGCCGGCAACAGGTTCCGCGCACGCTCGTGAGCCTCCGCCACATCCAATCTTTAAGCGCCATTGAATTGAGCCATTCCGGCTCGCGGCTCGGCGCTTGCCTCACACTCTCGGATATTGCGGGAGACCCGCGCTTCAGAAATGGATTGAGGGCGCTGGCAGAAGCGGCTTCTCTCGTGGCCACTCCGCAGATTCGAAACATGGCCACGCTCGGCGGGAATATCTGCCTGGATACGCGCTGCAACTACTACGATCAGAGCTACGAATGGAGGAAGTCGATCAATTTTTGCCTGAAAAAGGACGGCACGACCTGCTGGGTCGCGCCAGGAAGCTCGAAGTGCTTGGCAGTGTCCTCGACGGATACGGGCCCGGCGCTCGTGGCTCTGGGCGCGCGAGTCCGGCTGGTGTCGCGCTCGGGAGAGCGTGAGGTCCTACTCTCCGACCTGTATAACAACGATGGGATCGACTACATCAAGCGCAGGCCGGATGAAATTCTAGCGGAAGTATTGCTCGATTCATTGCCTGGATGGAAGAGCACCTACTGGAAACTCCGACGCCGGGGCTCGTTCGACTTTCCCGTGCTCTCCGTCGCGGCAGCAGCCCGCCTCTCCAGAGATAACGTGGTCGAGGACGCCCGCATTGTCGTGGGTGCGGCCGCCTGCCGTCCACTGGCCGCTACGGAGGCGGCAAAATCGCTGCTAGGCCGCCCCTTGAATCAGCAGGCCATCGAAGA
>QHZC01000160.1:4551-12054 GCA_003224515.1 Acidobacteriota bacterium | reverse complement strand
CCCCTGAGTTAGGCTATACAAGCCCAAGCCTCGCAAACCCGCTCCTGACGCGGCTTCCACCTAGTTCCCTTACTGTAATTCGTAAACTGAGGCTAGCGCCTTTGAAATTCCGGGGCGCCCAGCACCAACCCTGCGACGACGCCCAGATCGACCTGCTTCGGCGGATCATCGAGCTTCGCCTGCAAGACTTGCGGGTTATCGAGTTGCTTCTCCAGCGTTTCAACCGTAGTCGGCCCCGCCTGCCCGCCGAGGAATACTATCACCGCGCGGTCGAGCGCAGTCTTCGGGTCTACCGAGGAATCCATGCCTAGCAGCGAAGTCACATCGGTCCGCGCTCCCCGCAATTTGTTTCCCGCAAGAGCCAGGGAATAGTTCAGCCGGCTCAACAACGCGCCGGTGTTTACCCACGCTTCGGCTTTGTCCGCATACCCGGTCGGCGGCTGGCATTGATACAGCGGCTCGCCGATTCGCCCCACCCACTGCACCAGCGGCATGGGCGTGTCCACATCCGTGCCCAGGGCGCGCACCGCGGAAACCACCAGTTCAAATGGTGTTTTGATTTTGGCGCGGTAGGATTCCCGCGACCAGAATTCCGGCGACCAGATCATGGTCTTCAGCACGGCGCGAATGTCGCCGTCACTCGATTGAAACGTCTCGGCCATGCGGCTGACCAGCGCCGACGGCGGATTGTCCGAAACAAAACGGCGCGCCAATTTCGTGGAAAGGAACTTGGCCGTGCTCGGGTGGTGCACAAGCAGGTCGATCACCTGCTCGCCATCCTTCATCCCGCCTGCATGAATCTTTTTCCCTAGCACGTATTTCGGGTGGGGGTCGTGCAGCCTATCGTCGAATTTGAAATCTGCGTACTGCCGCGGCTTATCTATCGTCCAGCCCGTAAAGCAACGCGCCACTTCGGTGACATCTTTCTGCGTATAGCCGCCCTCAACGCCGAGCGTGTGTAACTCCATCAGTTCTCGACCGTAATTTTCATTGAGCCCTCGCTCGTTTTTCTTTGCCGTTTGCTGCGGATTCGCTGTCGGACGCGGGGGCCAGCCAAATCCTCCGCGACGCCTCTGCTGGCGCATGGTCCGCTCGGCCGCCTGCCGCTGCGCGGCTAGAGGATCTGCGCTCAGAAAATTATCCAGATAAAAAAGCATCGCCGGGCTTTTCGCAGTAGCGGTCACCAAATCCTTAAACCTTCCTAAGGCATGCGGTTGAATCACGTCGCGCTCATACGAAGTGAGGTAGTAGCGGTCTTCGCCTTTGCCCGCAAAAACGTTGAAGTGGTTGAACCAGAAATCGTTCATCACCTGCTGGAGTTGCCGCTGGCTGTAAATCGCGCGCGTCACCTTGGCCATGCTAAGTTCAGCCACGATACGCAGGGGCCTCTTGCTGTAGTCCGCAATCGCGCGCGGAACGTTGTTCGGGTCATGGCCGCCCAGAACGTCGCGCCTTCCCGCACCATTTGTCGCTGCGTTCCCATGCGCTTGCTGTCTCATCGGTGCGGGCGCGTCGGGATTGTCAGGCGAAGCTGGCGGCGCAAAAACTGAAGTGGCCGCAGGAATATCTGAATTTGCCGGCCTCTCTGGCACGGTCTGCATATCTTTGTCGACAGCTGCGGCAGCTGCGTCGGAGTGGCGTTGTTCCTGCTGCGCTCGCACCTGAACCTGTTTCTCGGCTTGCTTCTCCGTTTGCTTGGGTTGCGGATATTCATGAATCAATTTCGCGGTGGACATCCAAAGCGTGGGATAGTCCTGGAGGCGCGCTTCCATCGCCTTGTCATCGATGGAATTGGGATTGAGTTGCTGCTCGATCCACTTGGCTAGGCCCATCTGCCGGACGCGCTCAACTTCGCCCGGACGAGGGCCGTAGGCGAGACGGTTCAGTGCATGAAGAATGGCTTCGTCGGGGCTGAGGTCCGTAATCGGCAACCCTTTGATCGAAGGATCCGATTTCGGTTTCTTGTCCTTCACCGCTGGGGAAATCGCGGCGGCCGGCAACTCGACAGTCAACGACAAGACGCAGGCAAAAGATAGGATGGCGGCAAGGAATGACCTTGGCGTCGCAGAAATCGCAGGGGTCCTTTGAAATAATGGTGAGGCGGGGCGCTCTGGCAGCCTCATAGCACTCTCCTGCCGGGCAGCACTTTGGGCGAATGACCGGTCACGAATAGAATAACCCTTGCGCGGCGAGGAAGTTGCGGAAGTCCAGACCCGTGTCGGATCCTTACCACTGTCGAAACTCGTCGCAACTACTTTGCGGTTTCGGCTTGCGCGCCGCAACAGCGGGAGCAAGACTCCCAAAATGCGCGCGGCAATTTTTCAGGGCCGTGGGAACCTCATCACTCGGTTATGTCAAAATCCACGTTGCGGTCCGGCGCATGATTTTTCGCGCTGTCGACGGCCTGCATCACCAAACGGTAGGAACCCGGTTTCAGGTCATCTACTTTCACTTTCATGCCGATGGGGATCACCGAATTTCCCTTTTGAATGAAATCATCGGCGCGTATCACTTCAGTGAAAAATACTTGCTTGTTGGTCGATCGCTCGAAAATGCGGTAGGCCATGCCCACCATCGGCGGGGGCGCCGAGGTCAGCAGTGGTTCATAAATCTCCGTGTACAGAACCACGTTGTCAGTGTGTTTAAAGCGATTGCTGCCGGAAGGAACGATCTGCGTGCCCTTCACCACGAGTGGGGTCCGGTCGTCCAGCAGAAGGGAATCCGAGCCGGTCGGAATATCATTCAGGCTCTGCGCGGAATTTGTCAGCGCCACACCGCTGAGGGTGAAGTGTTTTCCGTCATAGGGATCGATGGCAAGCGGTGAATCGATTTTTCCAAAGGCATCGCCACCCGCACTCAGAACTACGGACAGCCTGTAAGTGCCTGGTGTGGCGTCGAATTGATTTTCATAACGATACGGCAGCTTGGAGAACTCTTTCCATTCATCCTTCTCCAAGTCTAGGTTAACAGTATCGCTGAATCGCGCTCCAACCGTCCCATCTGCCCGGTAGGCGATGCCCAGCACGTTCAAGTTGGCGTGATACTTTCCCTTTTCCTTGTTGAATTGAAATGTATCCGATGGGATCTCCATCGCCAGGTTGACCCGCGCCGTCTCAGGAGCGGTGTAGAAATAGGGCGCTTGCAACACGCCATGAATCGAACCGGGTTGAGAGCCCATGGCGTGCGATTCGAGTTGCTTTTCCAGTGGCTTGCCTTCGAGCACGTTTGCGGTCCGGGTGTTGCAATATCCGCTGCGTGCACGCACGTTCATTCCACTGCGATTCAGCTTCACTTTCAGCGCATGGCAGCTTCCTTCCGGAGTGTCGCCAGGCACGTAACCCAGAATGTAGAACTCGTTTTGTTCTCGCCCGATGCGCTCGAGTCCACCCAGCAGATCGTTGGTGTTGAAAATCGTGAAACCGCCCGTTCCTTCCGCCAGCGCAGCCAGGATCTGCTGGTTGGTCGAAGCCGAAGGTGGGAATGGCGGCACGATCGTCCGCGGCTGGTTGAACGGCGAATTGTTGTAGTTAGAGACAGGATTGTAACCGCCACCGCGGGTGCCGCCTCCTGTGCCACCGGAACCGCCCTTCCCTCCACCACCGGTGCCGCCGCCGGAACCGCCCTTCCCACCGCCGCCTGTACCACCGGTGCCGCCGCCGGAACCGCCCTTCCCACCGCCGCCTGTACCACCTGTGCCGCCGCTCCCGCCACGGCCACCACCTCCCGTGCCGCCTCCGCCAGTACCGCCGCCGCCGCGGCCCCCGCCGCCGCCGCCCGCTCCACCACCGCCGCCTCCTCCACCAGGCCGCTGTGGGTCAGGCATGGCCATGGCCGGATAGGCCGCGAGCAGAATGCGTGGATGCAGTGAAGTCTTTCCCGCGGGAGTGCGGTTTGAAGCGGTACGAGTCTTCCCGGCCGACTTTTTCCTGCTAGCGCTCCCACCCGGAGCAGTCGCCACCAGACCGCGTGCATCCAGCGCGTAGACCGCCACATTGGACTTGTTGCAAGCATCAATGGTTGCCGTTAACTCCGATTGGTTTTCCTGCGTCAGGGGGAACCCTCCCGAAAACAGCACCACCATTTTTCGGCCCGGGACGGCGCGGAGATTTTTCGCCAGACTGCGCACCGCCAGCAGCATGCTGCGCGCCCCAAAATCCGCCGCGGCATTGCCGAGCGACGATAATCCTGTCGAAGCTACCGTGACCGGCACGTCCGGCGCGGGTGCGTTTGGATCAACCGACGAACTCTTCACTCCCGAGACCGCCGCGCGGAGCACATCCGCGTTCGCTGTGAAATTCTGCACGATCCGGAGCGAGCCCCCGAAATCGACGACGGCCATCAATCGATCAGGGCCGGCGTTCGCCGCGATGAACTTGGTAGCGGCGCTCCGCGCCTGGATCTGGTCCGGCGCCGCCATCGTTGAATTGTCGAAAAACAAAATCAGATACCGGCGTTGCCCGTTGACCTGGGTAGCCGCATCGGCACCGGTCGAAAAAGTGGAAACCGGCTGCTCCTTGTTATCTTCGAAAACCTTGAAATCATTCTGTGTCAAGTCGCGGACGTAGTTGCCCTTCTTGTCCGTCACCACCGAATCGACGAGCACCAACTTTGATTCTTTCTTGATCACGACGGCCGGCTGCTGCTCCCCAGGCGAGGCCGCTTGCGGTGTTGCCGGAGCGGGTTGCCCTTGGCCCCGCGAGGAAACAGGAGCAAAGTACATCGCTCCGGCTACCAACCACGCGGCCAATCGAATTGTTCGCCTTAAGCTTGTCAGCATATTCATGTTTCCCTCACCACAATCACTTAACTTCAATAAGGAATGACCACTGCCCCGTTGCGCGCAGCCATCTGCGCACCTACGGCGTCTCGCACGACCAGGCGCACGAGGTAGGTGCCCGGCTTCACGTCAAAACTGGTCTTCACCGTGAACCCCGATCGGCTCAATCGGCCGTAGGTCGTATCGAGCAAGTTCATTTCCACGACCTTTGATAGGCCGGTGACAAAATTTCCATTCTCGTCGAAAATCCCGGTGACGATCGTCAACTGATCGTTGTTGCGCCCCAGCAATTTCCGGAAGTGCATGCTTTTCACGTCAAAATGGGTCAAGACCGCGAGGCGCGCCTGGGCTTCATCTTTCTTGAAAAATTGCGTTTGCAGCTCTACCGGCAGGTCGCGGATTTCTTCTTGCGAAAACAAAGCTTCCTGCATTTCCTGTTTTGTCGCTTCGGCGGGGTCGGCGACCGTCTTTGGCGCGAAGTAACCGTGCCGCGCTTGAATTTCGAATTTTTGTTTGTTTGTGAGCGCGACCTTCAGCGCGTGAAACCGTCCGTCGATTTTCAGGTTCTGCGGCGAAAATCCGAGCAAATAGGAGAACGCCGGCGCCGCGCCCGCCTCCCGCATAGCTTCATCCACGTCGTTGCGACTGTGGAAGAACTTGCCGCCCGTTCCATCGGCCAACTGCGCCAAAACGTCCTCTTGCGCGAATTGCGCTGCCACGCGATAGGAGGTTTTGAAACCGGCGGTACGCATGGTGTCGTTCGGTGGATCGGCGATGTCCCCCAGCACATCCGGGGCGTAGAGGCCGCGCGCATCAATTGTGTTAATCACAATGTTGGCGCGAGTCGCGCGATCGACCATTTCGGAAGCTTCCAACTGAAGGGTCGAGGTTATGAAGCCAGGTGAGACCAGGAGGAGCACCCGCTGACCGGGCATGCTTGCGAGGCGTCTTACGACGTCTTCCAAATGTCTGTACGCATACTGCGTCTCGTTGTCTCCTTGCGCTACCGCGCGATTCGCCACGACTTGCGCCAGGTTTTGCGCCGCCGCCGTCATCCTGGTGTCCCCACTGAAAGCGCACTGGAGCGCCTCTTCAGTCGCGACGCCGAGCGCCTGTGGCCTGGTAATAACCCACATCAGGACAATCATGAAAACCGTGGCCTGTCAGGGAACGCGGCAAGATTCCAAGCAGCGCTTTCGCGAGTTTTTCGTGATCATCGGTGAACTCCTGCCTCAACTCCCCGGAGGTCGTGTTCAGCGAAACGCGATCGCTCGCTGCCAAAGCTTCAAAGAATCGTGTCGCCGAATCACGGACGAACGCAGCGTCGGCCATCGAGAGGTGCACGTCGTCGAACACCATGGAGACAAATCGCTGCGGCAGAACAACGGCTTTGCCGCCGGCTGCATCCCTACTGGACGAAGAACCCACCTCGACCGGGGACGCTACCGCCGAAGCCGTGCGTGTCTCGGGCGTCTCCACACTAAAAGAAGAGATGGTCTGCACTTTTCGGCTGTCGTAAAGCTGAAAGTCTTCCTTCTTGAGATTGGAGACGACCTTGCCTTGCGAGTCTCGAACCACCACACGTACCAGCACCAGGTTTACGCGCACCTTGAACGTGGCGGGCGTATCGTGACTGGAGATTTCCTCATTCTGGCCTGCTGCCTGTGCTTGCGGGGGTTTCACTGACGAATCTGTCTTAGCAGGTGCATCATGGAGGGGTGTCGGTGGTGCGGACGTTTGAGCGGAGAGTCGGTTGCCGGAAATCGTTAGGCAGAAAGCGAAAACCGCCAAAATGATGCGGCGGAACCCGGGGAGTAGCAGTGAATGAAACATCCCTGCCCTTCAGAATCCCGCATCCTAAGGCGTCCGCGAGCCCGTCAGGGACGAAACCAGGGGATGCTTTGCTGCTAACTGGTCATTTGACTATACGCCCGGCACAATTTTTGTGTCAATCACGTAGCTGCTCGATATCCGGCCAGGCTCCAGACATCCTGCGCTTCTTCATGGCGAAGCACGTAACGGTCGCCGTCGTCCACGAGCACGCGAAAGTAGGTCGCGCCCGGTGAATACCAGCGATCCTCAATCGCCACAACCTCCCTGACTCCGTTGATCAAATTCAGCCTCAAGGGACGCTGGTCTGCCTTATATCCGGAATAGCACTCCACACGGACGAATTGTTCAGGCATGGACCCGCGCCTCTTTGCGGCTCTCCGCCAGCTCCGCGTTCCAGGCGGCACCCAGGAAAATAATCACCGCGGAAAGCTGCATCCAGATGATCAAGCCGATCACGGCTGCCAGGCCGCCATACACGACACTGTAGGGGACGCGGCGCACGTAAACCCCAAACAGCACGTCCACCAGCCACCACAGGAGCGTCGCGACCATTGCTCCGGGCAGCACGTTGCGCATGCTGTCCTCCTGGGGTCGCGCCACGCGATAAATCACCGTCAACGCCATCATGGCCAGCACCATCGCGGCGGCGGGAAAAAAGAAATTCCACCACCCTTGCAAAATGGCGTGCTTGCCGACTTCATGTGCAATCCACCGCCGCAAGGGCTTACCGAGAACGCCGAGGATGGCCGCCCCCAGCAGCGGAGCAATGGTCACTAGCAGTAACATCAAGCCGCGAACTTGCCGGTGCAGAAACCCAAGCTCTTCGGTGTCTCCATAGATGTTGTGAATCCCCTGCATCACCAGCTTCATGACTTGTGATCCTGCGAGTAGCA
>QHZC01000160.1:0-4401 GCA_003224515.1 Acidobacteriota bacterium | reverse complement strand
AGAAAAGATTGTAAGCGATTGCTTGCGAAATCACGCTGCATCGTGGAAATACCCGCGCAAACATTCGGTACACCCGCCGAAGGAGTTCCGAGGCTGAAATCATAGCCGGGGATTATACCTGCCTGAGCGTCTCGCGTCTGAAGTTGTTGATGCTCACGGAATCGCAAAATTTTTTCGAGAATCGGGGAGCGTGGGTTAATGAATGGGCCGGAGCTGGATGTGCCCATTCCCTGGCAGTGATTCTCCGCGAAGAGTTTAAATGGCTTCAGGCCTTTCCGGCGACAAAGGCTCTGCATGCGCCGCTGCATGCTGGCCGACCAATTGGGACGGTCCTGATACATGTTGTTGAGACCGGCCTTGATCTGCGGTGGTTTCGAGATTGCGTTCAGGAGCCAAGCAGCAGGGCAAAGCTTCGCCTCAGGCCGATTTTTCCATGTGGATCACCGGGAGCGATTCGCCGTTCACCAATGGAATCGAGATAGGTTTCACGGCGACATAGCCCTTCGCGCCGAAGAGTTTTGCGCCCGTAAGCGTTGCCCCCGTTTCGTAGCGGCTAAACCCGGCGGACCTCGCCGCATCTTCCGAAGCCCGCAGGATCATGCTGCCGACTCCGCGGCGCGCCCAATCCGGATGGATGAAAAAAGCGCGAATCTTTGCCGCATCGTGAAGAGGGTCCAGCAGGGCATCCTCGCGTCCTGTCCAATGGTCGCTCCCGTAGAGCGTCTTGCGCTTGCTCCAGCCGCCGCATCCGACGATCATCAGTTCGGGTTGCGTGCTCTTTGCCCTAGTGAGGTCGACAGCGGCAGGCTCGGCTTGCGCCACAATATACGTTCCATCGGCGATGAGCTGGCTATCAACGCCAAAAACAGTCTTAAGCGCGCCTTCGATCTGGGCGGGGGTGTAGTCATGCGTCTGCAATCCGCGAACGGAAGCGTCGATCAGTTCGCGCAGAACGGGAATATCTTCAGGAGCAGCGAGGCGAAGGTGAATGTGCGTTTGCATCATCATGCGAAGCAGGGGCCACGGGTGGGATTCTATCGCCGAGTGATGGAGGAGCGCGACAGAAATGAAATTGTCCACCATCATGGGCTGGTATGTTCGACGATTTCCGAGGCGGCATCCTCCAGAAAGGGACAGGTGATCTCTGATCCTCTGTATAGTCATCGAGCGATTCAAGAATCGGGACCTGAAAGCGGTTTATCGCGGCTTCCGCTAGGAGGAGCGAATGGCTCCGGACGGCCTCGCCTATGTGGAAAGCTGGGCGGAGACAAACCTCGAACGCTGCTTCCAGCCGATGGAGTGCGGGGATGTGCGCTTGCTGGAACAGTGGGCGGGCCACTGGTGGGATCTCGTCGACTTTGAGTTCGTCCCGGTGCGCCGTTCGAAAGGCGCGAAGGAGATCATCACGCCGGAACTCTCAATTTACGATTTCCCGCGGGATTGATACGTCCCGCGGAGCCTGGCCAGCAAAGCGACCAGTTTGGCCGGTCTTGCTCGCTCAGCGCGGTGAATTTCATACCTAACCCAACGCCGGATTTTGCGTGCCGCACCACGGCGTCGGCCCGGATCCGCCCTTCTTGCACAAGAAAATGCAGCCTGGTCAGGACGCCCTCAGCCCTTGGCTGGGGTGTCTCTATGAATAAGCGCCCATGCGCATATTCCGAACGCGCGAGACATCTTCGCGCCCATGGCACTGCCGGTACACCGGAGAAGTCTCCGTGGCCGGGACGCGGGACGTCAATCTTCTGGACGGGGAAGTTACGGGACGCATGGGGAGCTTTCCGGGTCCCATGCCCATTTCAAAATAAACAAAGCATATGACAGTAGTGTTAAAGTCTCCTGAATCGTTTCACCAGGAATGAAGCGCAGGTGTCGATTCGGCCATTGGCGGCGGGAAGATGGAACGCTAAGAGAATGGAGAGACTGCACAATTTTCGGGTGTGCAAAGCCGGTTTTTGCTCGTGCAGGACTACATAAGAGGGAACTGTGGGCCTGAAGGCCGCCGTTGTAACGAATGAAGCCCAGTCTCCGGAATTTATTCATGAGAAAATACCTGGGAGCGAATTGTGCCGATCATCTCCGCCAACAACTCTTGGGAAACTTCGGGGCGGACCTTTTAAGGTTCGGTTTTCCGGCCGTAGCGAGAGAGCAGCAAAAGAGTCCGCGCCAGCGCCCGAGATTCGCATACTCTTTCCGCGCGGACTTGGCCACGCGTGGTTTCGCCATTTCTTTCTGGACGCCGGCAAGTGTCGCTTGGCGCGATCCTTTCAAATCTTTTTTCTTAGGCATGTATACAGGATGTCAAGGAGACGGGAGCCATTCTATTCAATTTGGAACAGTGAAGGGATGAGCCAATGAGCGCTATAGAACTGCTCTAGCCCATGTTGATGCCGCCTTGGATTGCGGGAAGAAGTCTAGTGCACGCCAGCGGCACGCCTAGATTGTGCGACCAACCGTCTTTCCTGCTTCATCGAATAAAGTGCCGAGTCTGCTTCGCGCAAGAGCTTCTCAATCGTATCTCCGTCTTGGGGATACACGGAGATACCCACGCTGACGGAAAGCTTTGGTCCATTGCCGTCATTAGCAACTCTTTCGCAGATGCGTCGTGTCACCAGGTCGGCCTCCTTCGCGTTGGTTTCCGGCAGGACCACAGCAAACTCGTCCCCGCCGAAGCGCGCAGGAGTATCAATGGCCCTGCAGCAGCAACTCAAAACATCGGCCAACCGGCACAGCGCTTGGCTCCCGACCATGTGTCCGTGGCGGTCGTTGATTCGTTTCAATCCGTCCATGTCAAAGAACAGCAAGGCAAATTCTCGATTCGTGCGGTTGCTGCGCTTGATTTCCCCATCAAGCACGTCTACGAGGTGGCGATAGTTGGCCAGTCCGGTCAGAGAATCGCTGGCTGCAAGCCGGCGGAGGTGGTCCTCCAGCTCTCGCTGCCGGGTGACATCTTCGGCGATAATTTCGTAGGATTCTAGTTCGCCCTGCTCGTTGAGGACTTCTCGTCCGCTGAGCCGGACCTTCAAGGTCGCGCGGTCCTTCCTCTGCCATTCTGTTTCGATGGGATCGACCTGAGCATTTGCGCCAGATTGACCCAGCAATTGGGTTAATTTGCAGGGGTCTTGAACAATGTCGCGGGCAAGGCCTAAATGCAGGAGTTCCTCTCTTGACTCATAGCCGAGCATCCTGATCATCGCTTCGTTCATTTCCAGAAACTCGCCGTCGAGACCGCAGCGGCAAATTCCGTAGCTTAGATTTCCCGCCAGGGCGCGATAGCGAGCCTCCGAGCGCCGCAATTCCTTCTCGGCGCGGTCGCGTTGATCACGCAACAATTTCTCATCGAGAGCTCGATGAATGGCCACAGGTAGGTGGCTAATCCTATCCATTTCAACGCAATCGGAGACACCCCTAAGGATGAACTTCGCGGCAGCTTCCCGTTTCAAGCGGTTGACCAAGAAGATGACGGGGATGTCCTTCTTCATCTCGCGAAGAATGTTTAATAATAGCGTTTCTTGCCAATTGGGACTGGGGTGCTCAGCCAGCACGAGGTCAAAGAGTTCCGAACCGAGCCGCTCGGCGAACTGCTCGGGAGTCGCAACTACATCTGAGCTGACTACGAACCTCGCCTTCTTGAGTTCATACAAACAGTGCTCAATCTCCACCGGGTAACGATGAACAAAGAGGATTCGCACATGGTTCCGTGTGACCCCAAGTGCGTCGAAGGCCGAGGCCCGATCTACTTGCTCCAGGTTCGGTTTTGATTTCGGCGACATGACAAGCGATTCGCTATGCCGGGGCGGAGCCCCCTTCATGCCAATCTGCCCGCGGCTCAGTCATGGTTATCCTGTAGGCAGGCTATGAATTAAGTTCAAATCTGTCTGTTCAATTTTGAACACGAAGTACTATGTCGGTACTAGATAAGCACATCTGCGCCTGCCCAAATTCGCTCGGTGAGGATGCGGAGCATGGAAAACAAATGTACAGCGGCGAACAATACTGGCCGGGGACTCGGGCGCGGTCCACTATAGAATCAAATCCCCAATTCTCCTCTCTCCCTTGCCGCTCGCAACTCCGCATCGTACACTTTGAAGATCCTACAGATGGAATGAGGCTTCATCCGTGACCACACACGCACAATTCGTACCCGCATCCCAACTCGCCCGCAGCGCGCGCAGCGACGAAGTCGTCGCCAAGCACAAGAGATACTTGTGGCCCTCGGTGACCAATTACTTCCAGCAGCCGCTGGTGGCCGACCGCGGCGAGATGCAGCACCTCTGGGATATGGAAGGCAACAAGTATCTGGATTTCTTCGGCGGCATCCTGACCGTCTCCGTGGGTCATTGCAACCCGAAGATTTCCAGCAAAGTGAGCGCGCAGGTCAACCGGCTGCAGCACACTTCG
>QHZC01000690.1 GCA_003224515.1 Acidobacteriota bacterium | reverse complement strand
GCAAAGCCCACGCGCGGTCCGAAGTGCCCGTACTTGGTGGAAACACCGGAATATTTGTCGCAGCCACGATCGCCCGGGAAGACAAGCCCGGCAGGAGCGGTTGGGAAGACGGTGGACCGCTGGTTAGGACGGAAGCAGTTGGTCGACACGCCCCGGTTAAAGTTCTGCGCGATGGGAGTATCCACTTGATAGCCGGTTCCAAGGGTAACGGTCAGGTTATTCTTGATCCGCCATTGATCCTGGAAATAAGCGTAAAACTCCTTTGCGGTGGCATCAATATGACCGCCACTGGATTGGGCATAGGTCGCCGGAATGCCCAACAGAAAATCGAGCGCAGTAATTCCAGTACTATGCGTCGCCGTCGTATTGAAGCCAAACTGGCCGTTGTTGTTTCCATAAAAGGGATTCGCAACCATGAAAGAACGGCCTTCAAAGCCCATCTTCAGGGAGTGTTTGCCAATAATTTTGCTGAAGTTGTCCGTAAGCTGATAAGTAGTATCAACTCTGGGCTGTGGGCCGTTGCTGCTGAAGCCGAGATTGAACAAGCTTCTCAAGTTGACTCGAGGAACACCAGCGGCGGCAGTGTTCTGCGCGTTGATATGGAATCCGAGGGACGATGGCAGCACCACTTTCTGCGGTTCGACGGCAACGAAATTCAGACGCGTGCTGCCAAGGCGAAACTCATTCAGCGTAGTCGAACCAAAGGTGTGGTTCCATGCTAGCGTGAGCTCGTTGATATGTGACTGAGACTGGTCGCCGAAACCTGGGATCGTGGCTCCCGTGAAAGGAAGCGTACGGTGCTGGGGAGCACGCTGACGCAACCAGCTTCCCCAGGCCGAGTCCCTCGAACTGATGGTGTGATCCATGCGCACGATCGTCTGGTCGTTCAATCCAGCGGTGACGGGACTGAACAGGAGGTCGTTGACGCCGGAGTTTGGCATGGGGATCAGCGGCAAGAGGTTGTTAGTGACGGCATTGAAGTCCGCCGTCGGAACCATGCAATTGGGGAACAACACGTTCCACCGAGTCCCGGCAGGTTGAGTCACACCGTTGCTGTCCTGCAGCGGGAACGGCGAAACCTTGGTCTTGCTGATAGTGCAAGTACCCGAACCTGGCGTATGCAGATCACCATTACGCTGGGCTGGCGTCAAAGACTTCGTCGTACCACCGGCCTGAGACTGCTGGAAGCGTGCACCCTGATACGAGAAGAAGAAGAAGGTGTGATCTCTCCATATTGGGCCGCCGATGGTTCCGCCGAACTGGTTCTGATGGAACACCGAAGGGGTACGTTGGAAGTACCGCTTGGAGTTCATGCTGGTGTCACGGAAGAACTCGAATCCCGTACCGTGGAAGGCATTGGTTCCGGCCTTGGTGACCGCATTCAAAATCGCTCCCGAGTTCCTCCCGTATTCCGGATTGATGGTGTTGGTGATCAGTTGCACTTCGCCAATAGCATCGGGACTGGGTGTTACTAGCGGGCTGTTCAACGGCAGGTCGTTCGTGTCAGTACCGTTCACCAAGTAGCTATTCTGCTGGGCCTGGCTGCCGTTCGTCGCATAATTGGTGGTGAAGCGCGACTCGGAAGCTACCACTCCCGGCAATGTCTGCTGAAGAGTGATCCAGTTGCGCCCGTTCAGCGGGAGATCGGTGATCGTGCTGCCGTTCAGAGTTGCCCCCAACTGCATGTTGGTGGTTTCCACCTGCACGGGATTCGCCTGGACTTCCAGCGTCTCGCTGACGGTACCCAACTCCACCTTAACGTCTTGCAGGAAAACTTGATTCTGGATGATTCTGATACCCCTTACCTGAAAAGCCCTAAAACCGGGCTTGGAGCCGGACAGGTGGTAGGTGCCGGGCTTGAGGTTGACGAATAAATAGCTGCCATCCGAACCCGAAACGACCTCGTCGGATATTCCCGTGTCAACGTTCGTCACTTTTAACTGAACCCCCGGGATGACCGCTCCAGCCGGGTCAGAAATGGTGCCGCGAATGCGGCCATACAGCTCGTCAGCTCTGGCTGCAGAGGCGCCGAATAGGCCAACTATCAGCAAAACGACGAGCAGGGCTACGGTTGCTTGGCTTCGCAAGTTGAAGTTCATTGGATTCTCCTCTGTCGGAATGCTCGACGCAGAAAGCCAGTAAAGGATGGGACCGGCGCTTAAATTAACCCCAAAACAGAGGCCCAGCTATGAATCCGCGGTCTGGGTGACAGCAACTCTCTTTCCAAAACAGAACACAATAACATCTCGTGTTTTCACGGGATTACTTACAGGGTGTGAGACAACAATTCTGTTATTTGGGAGAGTGGGGGGTCTCGCCTATGATTTTGCGTAGAGGTCGGATCCGTTGACTCATGCCAGACCTGGGGTTTGGACCAAGCTGGCTAGTTACCCGATGCTGGGGAGGTGAGAAGTAGAGCTAAGATCGATTAGGCCGCTGCTGATTGACCTGCCCACCGCATGATGAGAAACTCTCGCTGGCAGCTTGGTTCGCGGTTGTGATGGAGGCTGTATGGTGGGTCGGGTTTGGGCGCTTATAGTTATTTCTTGCTTGTTCGGCGCATTAAGTGCTCAGGGACAGAGACGAGACCCTTTTAG
>QHZC01000159.1 GCA_003224515.1 Acidobacteriota bacterium | reverse complement strand
GCAATGCAGTTCGATGAAAAACAGTACTTCTTGACAACTCTCGGGCCTGGAGAATTGATGGCGCGAGAAAGCTGGTACGCGCCTGAATTCGGCTTGCGGCAGCCCCGAACTACCCTCCACTGGAGCTGGGAAGGTGATTTGCCCGTAAGGCTTATTTACACTTTCACTCCGGTTGGAGAAAGACTGCCGGTCATATCGCAATGTCTAGGCCCAGAAGCCGTTGAAGTCGACAATATTCCGCTACCTTTAAGCTGAGAAAGCTTTCGTTCTTCCCTTGAACATCCTTTATATATCCCAATATTTTGCGCCCGAGGTTTGCGCTCCTGCGGTGCGTGCTGCTGATCTAGCCGACGAGTGGGTACGAGCAGGGCATGAGGTCAGGTTATTGACCGGTTTCCCTAACCATCCGGAAGGAGTTGTGCACTCCGATTACCGAAGGCAGTGGCGAAGGGGATTTAGCCGTGAGAAACGCAATGGTGTGAAGGTCTACCGAACATGGCTCTATCCCGCAGCTAATCGTGGCCTATGGGGTCGCTCGGCAAATTACTGCTCTTTTGCACTGTCAGCCGCCCTGGTAGGTCCATGGATCGCACCTAGAAATGGTGTGGTCATCGCGAGCTCCCCTCAACTTCTAGTAGGTGCGGCAGGGTACGCGCTGGCACGGACGCGGAGGCAACCGTTTGTATTCGAAGTGCGCGATCTCTGGCCGCAATCTCTGGAGGCTGTGGGGGCTGCTCCATCAAGTTCAATCTTTTATCGCAGCCTGGAACGCCTTGCAAAGTTTCTCTATCAACGGGCTGACCGCGTTGTTGTGGACGGCGAATGGAAGAGGTGCACACTAGCCGCTGCCGGGGTCCAACCCGAGAAGATTGTGGTCATCAGGAATGGTGTGGCGGAAGATTTTTGTCTTGAGCCCGAGTCAGCGGGCGCGCTATCTGCTCGCCAACAACTGCGGATCGAATTGAAGCTGCTTGATAAGTTCATAGTGATGTACTGCGGAACGCTTGGAATGGCTCACGGCCTTGAGACAGTTCTCGCGGCTGCCGACCGATTACGCCAATGGCCAGAGATTGTTTTCCTTTTGCTAGGTGAAGGTGCGGAACGGGACAAGATCATACGGCGGGTCGACGAGCTACGTCTAAGCAACTTGCACTATCTCGGCAAGCAGGCGAGGGAGAGAATCCCGGCGTTCCTTGCCGCTTCTGATGCATGTCTGGTTCCTCTCCGTCGAAGCGAGATCTTCAAAACCGCCATTCCTTCCAAGATGTTTGAAGCAATGATTGCCGCTAAACCTGTGATCCTGGGAGTCGAAGGCGAAGCTAAAGAGATCTTGCTTGAAGCACGGGCCGGGATCGCTGTCGCGCCCGAAGATGCCGAGGCGCTTTCCGGGGCGATTTGTACACTTTGGAAGAACCCCCTACTTGGCCTTAAACAGGGAGGCAACGGAAGGCTCGCAGTACTTGATAAGTACACCCGTCGGCATCAATCGACTGCCTACTTGGAGCTTCTCGCTGGGCTGGTGAACACTCCGCGGCACCACGGTGTACCAGAGCAGTTGCAACCGGGGGAGCCCACTTCAGTCAAATAACCCAGAGATGTTGAACATAAGGAAAAAATGAGAAGCTACCTCGGACTGTTCTTCATTGCCGCGCTGTTCAGCTGGCTGGTGACGCCAGCGGTGAGGACCTTGGGTCATTGGCTGCAGGCCTACGGCCAAGCAGACGATGGGCGGGAACACCCCCATATTCCATGCTTGGGGGGTCTTGCGATCCTTGTGGCAGCGCTTGCGGCCTGGGGCGTGCTGCTATTCTTGCCGAATGATGTGCGAGCGCGGTTTCTTTCAGAGTGGCGCACCATGGCCGTCTTGATGGCCCCAGGCACGTTGGTCCTGCTTTTGGGTGTGTATGACGACCTAGTGGGCGCAACCCCGTGGCAAAAATTGATAATTGAGACGCTCGCAGCAGGGATGGTTTGGTGGGCGGGCTTTCGCATCGTCCACCTGCCCATCTTTGGTTACAGCATCCATAGTCTCTTCTTGAGCTTGCTCCTCACTGTGTTCTGGATCGTTGCAATGACCAACTCGTTCAACCTAATTGACGGACTGGATGGCTTGGCCACGGGTATCGCCTTCTTCGTTACCCTTTCCGTCTTTGTAGTTTCGCTGATCCAGGGTAACCACTTTGTTTGCATTCTGGCCATCACACTGGCTGGTGCGTTGCTCGGATTCCTGCGATTTAATTTTTCCCCTGCCACGATCTTCCTGGGCGATACCGGCAGCCTTTTCTTGGGGTTTGTCTTGGCGACTTTGGCCATTCATACTTCGCAGAAGAGTTCAACGTTGCTTGCCATCGTAGTACCTTTTGTAGCTTTCGGCCTCCCCGTGTTCGACACTTCGCTTACCGTCGTGCGCCGTTTTCTGAGCGGTCGGCCCTTGTTTGTCGGCGATCATGATCACATCCACCACCGACTGCTTCAAAGGCTCTCGCCACGTGCGGCAGCCCTGGTGCTCTACGCCTTGACGGCACTGTTTTCGCTTGGGTCGCTCCTCATCATTCACTCCACCGGAAACCTGGTGGCGCTGGTGGCCGTGCTGGCT
>QHZC01000158.1 GCA_003224515.1 Acidobacteriota bacterium | reverse complement strand
GAATGATACCAGCAGCGAAATAGCCGGTACTTCGAACGCCCGCCTCTGCGCAGCTCTCAGCTGGTCTTGCGGATGGCGATGGAGCCGTAGCTGGTTTTCAAGATAATCTTCGGCCCGCGCCCGCTTCCATACTTTCCTTCCAGGTGCGAATCGCCCGATCCCGTCCCGGAAGTCAGCTTTAACGAATCGGCCTGAAACTCACTGTCAATATCTCCCGAATGGCAATCCCCGATAATCTCAAAGCTCGAGGATTCCGGCAGGCTCAGGGTAATTCCCGCGGATGCATTATTGATTTCGATGTCGGCTTTCGGCGGGGTGGAGAAACGTATGTCAACGTTCCCTCTGCGATTGTCGACTTTGACCTTGCCGCCGGCGTTCTCCAGCGTGATGTCATCCTGCGTGCGCACGCTGAGGTTGCCGGGAGCGTCAAAGATTACGAGGTTGCCCGGCCCGGCCTCCATATGGCCGGCGAGTTGCGAGAGTGTGAGATCAGTGCGCTGGGAAATAAAGCGCACCCCCTTAGCGACTTTATCGGCCCGGATAGCCCCGTAAAATTCGCCGTCGATCGTAAGCCCACCCGTGGCACCTGAGACATTTACATCCCCGCCGTGGCCGGAAATCTTGATATTGCCGTTGGTATCGGAAACTTTGACGTCGCTCTTTCGCGTATCGATACTGACGTCCCCCGCCGTGCCGCGAATCTCGACGTCACCAACGCCGTTGGTCACGTTTACCGGCTTCGCCATGTCGGCGACGGTAATGTCCCCCTTTTCGTTCCGGATCGTCAGCGATGCCTTCTTTGGTACCGCCACGTCAAGATCCAGGCTGATGCGCGAATCCCCGGTACTTACCCCAGTAGGGCGGATTTCGTAACCGTCGCCATTCCGCACGATTTCGACGCCAACGCCATCGGCAACATGTTGGGCATCGTTCTCGTTCCAGGCTTTCGCATTTTTCTTGCCGGAGATTCGAATTACCGCCTCGTCCGAAGGACGCACGCTAATATTGCCGCGGCCGTTGCGTATCGTGACGCGGGCATCCGCGGGAACGGATTTGGGCGCGACCTCCAGGTCGAAGTCAAAACTGTTTCCCCACTCCCGAAAGTGACCGGGGATATTTTCCCTGCCGTAGTCAACGGCAACCACTATGCCAAGAAGAATGAGCAGTCCCAGAACAAGAAAAACCTCGCCCCCGGTAATCGCCGCCGCGTCCTGATCCCCAGAGCGGGTCGCCGCCATGCGTTCATACAGTTTGGTCGCGCCCCAGAAAATCAGAATCAGCGGCCACCAATGTCCGAGCACATTGACAATGCCGAGGCCCCGATAGTTGTGAAGGAGCAGCAGCAATCCAACGAAAAGCAGAAGAAGGCCGGGAAAAAGTGAGCTGCTGCGTCGACGGAGATTAGCCATGAAACCCTATTGACCCTGTCCCTGACCGGGAAATTGATTTTGCGGAACAGGTGGCGCGGAGCCCGGCCCACCCGGAGCTGCTGGCGGAACCGGCCCGGAAATGTGGCCGTGGCTCGGCGCAGACGCAGCCGCAAGACTGATTACGCCAATGACGATGAGGATGACCGGATACGTGTTGCCGAACGAGAAATCACCGCCGCGCATCTGGTCAAAGAGAAAGAGCACGCCGACGGTAATAATGACACCGGGACCCATCAGCCCGCGAATGGTGCAGCGGCGGCATCGGCAACGGATGCGGTCACTCATCGAGAAAAGCCTCCTAAGGACGGCGGTCGAGCCTGTTGCGCATCATCAAAACTCCCGCGCCAATCAGAACCGCCGGCCAGAAAAACTGGGAAATCCGATACCAGGGAAACCAATCGAAATTGTGCAGAAGCAGCAATACGCCGGCGCCAATCAGAAGTATCGGCCCAATCGGGCGCTCTTTGGTAAAAGCATCGAGAGGGTCAGTCAAGGTCTCGCCCACCTGCCGTGCTTTTGCCGTACGGTAGGCATCAATCGGCATGTACACCCATAGCCCGGCGACGCAAATCCACAAGGCAGCTGTGGCCCCACCACTCATGGAGCTATCGATCCCGGTGATGAAAAGCACCAAGAAGATGGCAAGGTGAATCATGCCCTTACCATATTGCTCGTTATAGAAGGCGCCCATTCCCGGCAGAAACCCCAGGAAGAAAGCCAATACTGGATTTGATCTGGCGTAGTTCGGTGATGCCGGAGGCAAACCGGAAGCGGGCATCTGGTATTGCGATTCCGCAACGGGAGTTGCGGCGGCCGGTGTCGGAGCGGGGATGCCTACGATGGTCGCCAGGCACTCTTCGCAGTAGAGAACGTCGCGCACCGGGCGCACACATGTCGAGCACATAGCCTTGCCGCAATTGCGGCAGTAACCGACTGCGTCCACATCGGAATGGACGGCACACTTCATGGCATTCTCCTCTCGCCAATCGAGCCGCTCAGAACGGGGAATTGCGAAGCGAGAACCCGCAGATTCCTGCCGATTTCGTCGGCACGGTTCTGCTGCTTGGGCGAGAACGGATTCGTGTTGTCGGTGCGGCCAGGTTGTTTGTCGGGAGAATTCTTCGGAGTGGTTTGCTCTCTGGTAGCTGGATTCTGTTCATTTTCATTCAGGCGCGTTTGAATTTCATAAACGATGCGCAGGTCGCTGACGAACTTGACGCTGTGGGCGTAGACGAGATGCGCCTGGCGGTCAGCGTTGCGATAAATCGTGGCGGGAGAAAGATCCGCCAGCTTTGGCTTGCGAAACGAGAAACCAGACGCCGTGAGAATGACGACGAAAGTGGCGGCGACGGAGACCGCGCTGTAGACAAAACGCGGCGCTTGCAGGCCGCGCAGCCAGCGCTTCGCGCGGCGCCAGCTCTGCGGGCCGAGGGTCGCCGTCAGAATCGAATCGAAAAGTTGCGGCGGCGGTTCAGCCTGCGCCAGGGTGTGCAGAGTACCGAGAACATGCGAAACACCGGCGACCAGGGGAGTGCAGCGCGCGCACGCATTCACATGGAGATCGAAAGCGGCTTGCTCGGCGGGATCAAGAAGTCCGTCGAGGTAATCGCTCAGCCGCGCTTCGGTTTGTTCGCAAATCCAGGTCATGGCAAGCTCCGCGCTGGCTTCGAAACTCCCGGCTCGATCATGACGGGCGCACTCCCATCTGCTGCAGAATACGCGCCAGTTCGATGCGTCCGCGATTGATTCTCGATTTTACCGTTCCTTCCGGTACTGCCAACACTTGCTGAATCTCGCTGTACTCCAATTGCTGCAGGTCGCGCAGGATCACCGCCTCACGCAATTCCGGCGAAAGCCGCTTTAGCGCCGACTGCACCTGGCCGCTCAATTCGCCGAGCAGCGCCTGCTCATCCGGCGGCTTTCCCGCTGATTCCTTGTTCTCTACCACCGGCATCTTGTCGTCCAGCGAGTCTGTAATGCGATCGCGCTTCGTTCTACGGTAATGGTCAATCAACAGATTGCGCGTCACGCTGGTCATCCATGTTGCGAAACCGCCATAGGCCGAACGATAACTGCCCAGTGTGCGGTACACCCGGAGGAAAACATCCTGCGACAAGTCCTCGGATTCCGTGCGATTTCCGGTGAACCGGTAGCAGATGTTGAAGATGCGCCTTGTATGGCGACGCACAAGTTCCTCCCAGGCCGACCCGTCGCCCTGGAGGCATTGCTGGACCAGTTGGGCATCCTGCTCCAACGTATCATCAGCCTCATAACCTGCTACGGTGCAAGGCGTGTCTGCGAGACGGCTTCTCTTTCAAAAGCCGTCTGGCAGTCCAACTCGGCCTGCCAACTATGGAACGAAAAATGCTCCCGAAATGTTCCCCTCGGGATCAGCCCCTCACTGCCGACCGTGATAACCGGCATCTTACTGGAGCAAGTTCTGTAGAGACAAGAGAATCAACGAGTAGGCTAATTCCAGGGTTCAAATCGTTGCAGGAAGGACTGAAATATCGTCCTATGTCGCCCCCACCGGAAACCACTATCCGAGGGGATCCCTACGCCAATAGAACTAGCCTCAGAACCTAAAGCGTCCGTAAGTCACTGGTTATAAATATAATAGATTTATATTGAACATGTTCAGTTTGTTCTTGACAGCAAGCCTCACTTTGACTTAATATCTGAACATGTTCAATATCGGGGCCAGTGCCATGAAGACAGCAAACAGGACCGCCGGCGAGAAGACCAAGGCTGTGATTCTCGAAACGGCGCTGGACCTCTTCCGGGGACACGGTTTTGAAGTTACTACCATGCGCGACATCGCGCGAGCCGCGAAAGTAGCCACCGGCGCTGCCTATTATTACTTTCCGAGTAAAGAAGCCATCGTCGCCGCCTACTACGACCAGGTGCAACGCTTGCACGCCGAGAAGGCTCGTGACGGCTTAGAAGGGCGGGCTGGCCTGCGCGAGCGGTTGGGCGTTGTGATGCATTTAAAATTGGAAATCTTGGAGGATGACCGCATGTTTCTGGGAGCCCTGTTCCGCTACACCGGGAATCCGGACCATCCTCTGTCGGTATTCGGGAAAGGCACCGAGCCGCAGCGCCGCCACAGCGTTGCGATTTTTCAGGAAGCGATCGCGGGCACCAACGTAAGCGAAGAACTGCGGCAATTTCTGCCGTGGGCGCTCTGGTTGGGGCACTTGGGAATGATCCTGTTTTTGATCTACGACGAAACAGAAGGACAGCAGAGAACCCACAAGCTCGTAGATGGAATGCTGGATCTGCTGACTCGGTTTGTGGAGTTGACGAGTTCGGCGCTTGTGCAGCCTTTCGTTCAACCGTTCCAGGCAAAGATGTTGAGAATGCTGCGGGAAGCCGGCTGGACCGTAGAGATCTAAGAGGTTTCAAAGAACGAGAAGCAAGTGAACTTGAATTTCGGAATCGAGGAGGAGCGATGACAAAGTCACAGGAAACCGCAACTCATTGGTATCCCGCATCAGTTGCCAGGAAGCGGCCGTCGGCGTGGTGGTACTGGGGACGAGCCGTGTATGTCAGCCGGCGCGACTACTGGAAGATCACGAAAGTGTTTCTCGCGACTGGAATTCCGCTCGGCGCCATTGGCGTTTTGTTTCATGTACCGCTCGCATTTTGGGCGGCTGTGGCACTGGCAGAAATCGGATTGCTGCTTCTGGCGTACTCACTCTTTGGCTTGTATCGAATGTACGGTCATCCGGGAGTGCGCTACATCCGCCGGCTGGTTGAATTGGGTGGTGTGAAGGGCCCAGTAAACGTCGCGGACTTGCACATCGGGACGTACCGTCACGCCTTTCTGCTCTCCGACGTGCTGCCAGAAGCCACCATTCAAACCGTGGATTGCTGGAACGCGGAAGGCGAGTCGCCCGAAGAAGCAGTACAGGATGTGCGCGACCTGGAAGTGCCGCCAAC
>QHZC01000689.1 GCA_003224515.1 Acidobacteriota bacterium | reverse complement strand
GGCGGCTCGCAAGCAGCAGATCATTGAGTCGGCGCTGAACCATGCGTACGAAAAGAATCTGGAACGCCAGGCAGTGGTGGACGAACGTAATCTCATGTGTGATTCGTTGAGACTCTCCATGGGTCAGGCTAGTTTCGCGGAAGTTCGCGAGCGATTTGAAAGGCGCGTCGAGTCCGGCAGCTTAATCGAACTGGACAGCAAGAGTCCGGGACGAGCGTTCACTACGGATGAAATAATCGCTTACGAGCGGGACACAATCGTGAGGATGCGTGCCGGCAAAAACCAACACGAAACGCTGGTTGTTCCCGAGACGCGTCGCGAAATCGAAGAAAAGTACGCACACCTTACCAGAAGCCAACGGGCAGCACTGGAGCGAATCTTGTCGAGCCACGACACGATTACGGGGCTGGAAGGTGTCGCGAGCGCAGGGAAGACTACTTCTCTAGCTGCCATGCGCGAAGCCGCCGAGCACGAGGGCTACGAAGTCAAGGGCCTCGCACCGACAACGCGTACGGCGCGTAAACTCGCGGAATCGGGCATCGAGTCGGGCACCTTGCGGCGATATGTCAACCCTGGCGAGCAGCCCGACTGGGGGCAGAAGAAGAGGCTTTACGTCCTGGACGAATCGACCCTGGCGGCCGCGAAACAGATCAACGAGTTCCTGCATCGGTTGCGGGACGAGGATCGTGTCCTAATTATAGGCGACAGTCGGCATAATGAAGCCGTGGAAGCGGGCAGGCCGTACCAGCAGCTACAAGAAGCGGGAATGGAAAATCTCGACCGTCAGGGCCGCGTGCATGAAATAGTCGATCCGAGGGAGCTGCTAACAGAAATCGCGCGCGAGTACGTGCGGGAGCCAAGAGCTACGCTGGCCATCTCGCCTGACAATGAATCGCGCCGTACGCTGAATGCCTTGATCCATCGCGAAATGCAGGAGCGCGGCGACGTCAGCCGGGAGGAGCACAACCTGCGCGTGCTCGACTCACGGTACGAGATGACGGGCGCAGATCGGCAGTGGGCGGTACAGTACGAAGTGGGAGACGTGGTGCGCTACACACGAGGGAGCAAAGTGCTGGGCATGGAGCCAGGCGAACATGCGCGCGTGGAAAATGTGGACACGAAGGAGAATCGCATTACCATCGAGCGTGCGAACGGCGAACATCAGAGCTACGATCCGCGCCGACTCTCGGGTGTAGCTGTGTATCAGGAAGTGGAACGCTGTTTCTCCGAAGGTGACCGCGTGCAATTCACCGCTCCGTCGAAGGAATTGCACGTTGCCAACCGCGAACTGGGAACTATCGAGAAAATCAACGATGCCGACGTCCAAATCCGCATGGACTCAGGCCGCGAGGTTGCGTTCAGCATGCGTGAGCATGCGCATCTTGATTATGGATACGCCGTGACCAGCCACAGCAGCCAGGGGCAGACCGCCGTGCGCGTGCTGATCCATGTGGACACTGGCAGAGGCCAGCAACTGGTGAACAGCCGCTTTGCTTACGTCTCGATCTCGCGTGGGCAATATGACGTCCAAATCTATACCGATGACAGAAGTGAACTCGCGCGCAATCTTAGCCGCGAGTTGTCAAGGCGCTCGGCAACTGAGGGCCAGGAGCAAGAGCCCGCTGCTCAGGAAGTCAAGACAGCTTCCGCGCGTCAGAAAGTGGACGAACAAGAGCAAGGCCACGCTCACGGCATCGGGTTTGGAATGGCGCATTAGTTGCCTTCGTCGGGTCCGATTCCCCATGGCTCCAGTAAGGCCTCGCGGTCTTCGGAGATCATTCTGCGGAAGCCACCGCCATTCTGGCCCGAAAGTTGTTAGCACCGACGAGCGGTGGAGAAGGCGCTATCCTTCCCAGCGGAGAGGCAAAAATCCGAAAAGCGCAATCCGCGGCCCCAGGAGGCGACTGTAAGCCTCTAACGGTGACGCTATACGAAATCAGCGGGCTCGGTTTTACTCCGGCGGACTGGTTCTTCCATATGGCTTCGCTGGAGACGAGTGAAAAGCTCTCCTCAACCGGAGTCTTCATGTAGTCCACACTCTTGGACTGTTCGGAGAAAATCAATCCGCTGGAACCCAGGCGGTAGGAAGTGTATATCTGGTCGAGCGGAGCGCGCCCCAGAATTCCAGCTGACACGGTGCGTCGTAGTGCAAGAGCTGTTGCACAGCGACCTACCTGGTGGAGAGTCGCCTGCAGGCCATCTCTACGGCTTCCAGATCGGTCTGCCCGGTGCCGCGCCGCTCAGCCAAGATACGGCTCCGTGGCAACGCACGCGGCCTTGCCCGTGCGGCCAGCAAGCGGGTCAACCCGCTGTTATTGATATACGTATAAATAATGCAATGATTTAGCGCAAAAAAGAAGGTAGCTCGGACTGCTCGATGCATGCCCGCAACTTCCTCGGCGATCTTCTGATTCCGTTGATCGATCCGATGATGTCGTCCATGAGCTCATCGATGTCCTTGGGGCAGCTATTCGCCAGTTTCCGTTTC